>NZ_JBFODF010000053.1:0-243366 GCF_040908165.1 Aeromonas sp. R6-1 | reverse complement strand
GCCCTCTTCTTTATGATGTCGGCTAGTACGCATTCGATGACAAGGAAACCTCCACTCGTCGTCGCAAGGCCTGTTCCTCATCATGGGTCATGCCCGGCAGCGGCCCCCGGGGGTTGCTGGCAAGCCATACCACCAGATCGTCAACCGTCTCCTCCAGGGGGCGAAAGTTCAGCCCATGGACGATGGCGGCCTCGGCGCTGATGGTGCCATACCCAGCATACTCGGGCAGCTCGTTTGGCAGCAGCGTGGGATAGCTTTGCCAGGGCGCCACCCCTGCCGCCATCAGGTCACGCCAGGGAGCCCACTCGAGCTGCAAGGGGGTCGCTGGCGTCAGCCGGGCAGCGAGGCGCTCCACCCAGTCGTTCAGTGCGATGCCGGGCTTGATCAGGTTGAAGCACCCAGCGAGTCGCTGCTCGGCAGCCCGCAGCACGAACTCGGCGCAGTCGCGCACATCCAGGTATTGCAGCCTGTCCTCCCCCAGCCCCGGCAAGAGCCAGTGCCCGCCCCGCTGCACCCGCCTCACCCACCAGGCAAGACGAGCGGTCGGGTCAAAGGGGCCGCAGAGCACGCCGGGGCGCAGGGTGCACAGGCGATCTCCCCAGCGGGCGCGATACACCGACTCGCACAGCACCTTGAGGGGGCCGTAGTCGGTGGGCGCTCCTGCTATCTCGTGCAAGGGGGCCGACTCATCCATGCCGGGTTGGGAAAAATCGCGATAGACACTGATGGTGGAAATGAAGATGAGCCGATCACAGCGCCCCAGCAGGGCGTCAGAGAGTCCTTCGGCCTGTTTGGGGCGATAGCAGCAGGTGTCGATGACCAGATCCCAGTGCCGCCCCTCGCCCCGCAAGGGGGCCAGGTCCCCGTCTCTGTCCCCGTGAATCTGGGTCAGCTCCCGCCAATCCGGGTGCTGGCGGTGGCCGCGATTGAACAGCGTCACCTCGTGCCCCCAATCCAGGGCCAGCGTGGTCAGGTGGCGACCCAGAAAGCCGGTGCCGCCGATAATCAACAATTTCATCCCTGTCTCTCCTCTATGGCGCCCTCTCCTTGCAGCCCCTCCACGGGCAGCCGAAACGGCCATGGCCTGGCATGGTGAGCACACGTCCCAGGCACGCTCTGATGCCGCCAGGCATATCGTCATGGTGCGGGCAGCAGGCTCCTTGCCCGCTCCCCCGCCACCCCTTTTGCCGCCCCACCCTACGCAAGTTGGCACCAGGACACAGCCCCCGGGCACCGGGTCTGGGATCGGGATCACAGGGGCTGCGTCCTGGTGCTCCCCCTGCGTTTTCGGCGTGCCTGTGCTACATTGCCCGGGTTTTCAGCCAGGATCCGCCATGAAGTTCGATATCGATACCCTAGGGATCATCCGCTCTCCCTACAAGGAGAAGTTCGCCATACCCCGCCAGCCCGGTCTGGTCAGCGCGGCTCGCGCCCGCCTCGAACTGCTTCCTCCCTATGATCAGCCCGATGTGCTGCGCGGCATCGAGCAATTCTCCCATCTCTGGATCAGCTTCGTGTTTCACCAGACCATGGATCAGGGCTGGCACCCGACGGTGCGCCCGCCGCGCCTCGGCGGCAACGAGCGGGTCGGGGTCTTTGCCACCCGCTCCACCTTCCGCCCCAACCCCCTCGGCCTCTCCGTGGTCGAACTGCACGGGGTAGGACGTGAGCGCGGCAAGCTCTGGCTCGAGCTGGGCGCCGTGGACTTGCTCGACGGCACCCCCGTTGTCGACATCAAGCCCTATGTCCCCTATGCCGACAGCCTGCCCCACGCCCGTGGCGGTTTCGCCCCCGATGCCCCTACCCCGCCGCTGGCGGTGAGCTTCAGCGCCCAGGCCGAGCAACAGCTCGCCCCCTGGCTCAAGGCCCACCCGGAGCTGCGTGAACTGGTGAGGGAGGTGCTGGCTCAGGATCCCCGCCCTGCTTACAAGAAGGGCAAGCCGGATGACAAGGTGTACGGCGTCAGATTGTTCGATGTGAACGTGCAATTTCAGATAAAAGAACCGCAATGTCAGGTGCTGGCCATCGAACCCGCTTGAAAAAAGCCTCTTGGGCAGCATGAAAAAAGCCACCCTCCCGAGTGGCTTTTTTATGGGCAAAACAGGGTGCTCAGCGCCGCTGCAGCAGCAGGCTGCCGATGGAGTAACCGGCGCCAAAGGAGCAGAGCACCCCGCGAGCCCCGCTCGGTAGATCCTGATTGAAGAGGTGGAAGGCGATGATGGAACCCGCCGAGCTGGTGTTGCCGTAGCGGTCGAGGATGACAGGCGCCTCCTGCTGGCTGGCGTCATGGCCCAGCAACTTGCGACCGATGAACTGGTTCATGGTGAGGTTGGCCTGATGGAGCCAGAGCCGGCTCAAGCCATCGGCCGCCCATCCCTGCTCCGCCAGCTGGGAGGCTATCTGATCGCACACCAGGGGCAGCACCTCCTTGAACACCTTGCGCCCCTGCTGGCGAAACAGCTTGTCGTCGCCGTAGCGGGTGCGCGGGCTGAGCCGGTTCAGGAAGCCGAAGTTGTTGCGGATGTTGTTGGAGTACTGGGTCACCAGCTTGCTGGCCACCAGTTGCCAGGGGTTGGCCACCTGGCAATCGGCCTCCCGTTCCAGCAGCACGGCGGTACAGGCGTCGCCGAAGATGAAGTGACTGTCCCGATCGCGGAAGTTGAGGTGACCCGAGCAGATCTCCGGATTGACCACCAGCGCCAGCCGGGCGGTGCCTGCCGCCAGCATGTCTGCGGCCGTCTTGATCCCGAAGGTGGCGGAAGAGCAGGCCACGTTCATGTCGAACGCCAGGCCGCTGGCGCCGAGATAGTGCTGCAATTCGATGGCCAGCGCCGGGTAGGGGCGCGGCATGTTGGAGGCGGCGACGATGACAAGATCGATCTCCCCCGGTTCACGACCGGCGGCTATCAGCGCCTGCTCGGCGGCCGCCACCGCCATCTCCACCATGATGGAGGGCTGATCGTCCGGGCGCTCCGCCATGAGCGGTTGCATGATGTCGGGATCCAGCACCCCCTCGCTGCTCACCAGATAGCGGCTCTTGATGCCGGAGGCCTTCTCGATGAACTCGCAGCTCGAGTGCTGTTTGGCAGGCAGCTGCCCTGCATCGATGGCGGAGGCGTTCTCCTCGTTGTAGAGATCCACGTACTGGTTGAAGGCCGCCACCAGCGCTTCATTGCTGACGGCAAAGGGAGGGGTATAGAGGCCTGAGC
This sequence comes from Aeromonas sp. R6-1, assembly GCF_040908165.1. NCBI lineage: Bacteria > Pseudomonadati > Pseudomonadota > Gammaproteobacteria > Aeromonadales > Aeromonadaceae > Aeromonas > Aeromonas sp. R6-1. The sequence continues at coordinate 240,157 of NZ_JBFODF010000053.1, read as the reverse complement.
CACTGATTACGATAGAGGTCATCTTTGCTCCTGGCCGGGTGCAATCCCGGCTTGTCTGTTTTTTAGGGTTCAGAGGGTCACAGCTGGTCGATGGCCGCAGCCAGACCCGCCAGGGTCAGCGGGTGCATCCGCCCGCCGATCAATTCGTTCATCAACTTGATGGAGGGGTGCCACAGCCACTCCTGCCTTGGCAGCGGATTCACCCACACCATCTTGGGGAAATGTTGTTGCAGGCGCCCGAGCCACACCTGGCCGGGCTCCTCGTTCCAGTACTCTACGCTGCCACCTGGCCAGGTGATTTCATAGGGGCCCATCTTCGCATCCCCCACCACCATCACCCTGTAGTCGCTGCCGTAGGTGCGCAGCAGCCGCAGGGTATCGAGCCGATCATCAAGGCGCCTGGCATTGTCCTGCCAGACGAAGTCGTAGAGGCAGTTGTGAAAATAGAAGAACACCAGGTGCTTGAACTCGTGGCGCAGGGCTGAAAAGAGGCGCTGCACCTCGGCCACGTGGGCATCCATGGAGCCCCCTACGTCGAAGAAGACCAGCAGTTTGACCCCGTTGTGGCGCTCGGGCCGCAGCTTCACATCGAGCCAGCCTTGCCTGGCCGAGCTTTGGATGGTGTCGTCGAGATCCAGCTCGTCGGGATTGCCCCGGCGCACCCAGCGCCTGAGCTTGCGCAGGGCGAGCTGGATGGCGCGCTGCCCCAGGGGCGAGTCGTCACTGAAGTTGCGAAAGTGGCGCGCCTCCCACACCTTGGTCGCCCGCCCGTGCTGGCCCTCTTCCCCCATGCGGATCCCTTCCGGGTGATAGCCACCGTGACCGAACGGGCTGCTGCCCCCGGTGCCGACCCACTTGTTGCCGCCGGCGTGACGCGCTTTCTGCTCGCTTAGCCGCTGGTTGAGGGTCTCCAGCAGCTGGTCCAGCCCGCCAAGGGATTGGAGCACCGCCTTCTCCTCTGGGCTTAACAGTCGCTCGAACTCCTTGCGCAGCCAGTCGCCAGGCAGGCTCTCCGGCAACAGGGGGATGGCGGCCAACCCTTCGTAATACTCGGCGAAGGCGCGATCGAAGCGATCGTAGTGCGCCTCATCCTTCACCAGCAGGCAGCGGGATAGCTGGTAGAACTCGTCCATGTCGAGGCTGGCCAGTCTGGCCGCCAGCGCCCCGTGCAGGTCGAGCAGCTCCCGCAGGCTGCAAGGAAGCTTGTGGCGGCGCAGGTGAAGGAAGAAGTCGATGAGCATTCAGCCGCCGCGGCGCGCCAGGAAGGCGAGCTTCTCGAAGAGGTGCAAGTCCTGCTCCGTCTTGAGCAGGGCACCGTAGAGGGCGGGCACCAGCTTGCCGGGCTCACGGGTGCGCAGGGCCTCGGGGGCGATGTCGTCGGCCAACAGCAGCCGGATCCAGTCCAGCAGCTCGGAGGTGGACGGCTTCTTGCGCAGCCCCTCTACCGCACGCAGCTCAAAGAAGAGCGTCATCGCCTCGTCGAGCAGCCGCTCCTTGAGGTTTGGGTAGTGGAGCTTGACGATGGCCTGCATCTCGGCCTTGTCGGGAAAGCGGATGTAGTGGAAGAAACAGCGGCGCAGGAAGGCGTCCGGCAGCTCTTTTTCGTTGTTGGAGGTGATGATGACCACGGGTCGCTGGCGCGCCTTGACGCGCTCGCCGGTCTCGTAGACATCGAACTCCATCCGATCCAGCTCCAGCAGCAGATCGTTGGGAAACTCGATGTCCGCCTTGTCGATTTCATCGATGAGCAGCACTGGCCGCCGCTCTGCGCTGAAGGCCTGCCACAGCTTGCCCCGGCGGATGTAGTGGCCTATCTCCCCTACCCTGGGGTCACCGAGCTGGGAGTCTCGCAGCCGGGCGACGGCATCGTATTCGTAGAGCCCCTGCTGGGCCTTGGTGGTGGACTTGATGTGCCAGCTGATGAGCTCGGCGTCCAGGGATTCGGCCACCGCCTCCGCCAGCACTGTCTTGCCCGTACCGGGTTCACCCTTGATGAGCAGCGGCTTCTCCAGCACGATGGCGGCATCGACGGCCATCTTCAGTGCCTGTGATGCGAGATAGCGATCGCTTCCTGCAAATCCCATGAGATCCCTTCCATTGGATGCCCAGGCAGCGGGAGCCCCCTCGGCAAGAGAGAATAAGTTCTATATGTTGTAATAACATATTGTTATAACGATTCGTCACTTCTCATTCAGAAACCACAGGGTAATCTTGTTTCATCGCCTTAACAAACACAGGGATAGCACCATGAGCAAAATTTTTGAGGACAACAGCCAGACCATAGGCAACACCCCGCTTGTTCGTCTCAACCGTGTTACCAAGGGCCGCGTGCTGGCCAAGATCGAGAGCCGCAACCCAAGCTTCAGCGTCAAGTGCCGGATCGGTGCCAACCTCATCTGGGATGCCGAGAAACGCGGCGTGCTGACCAAGGGCAAGGAGATCATCGAGCCCACCAGCGGCAACACGGGCATTGCCCTGGCATTCGTGGCTGCGGCCCGCGGCTATCCCATCACCCTGACCATGCCGGCCACCATGAGCCTGGAGCGCCGCAAGCTGCTCAAGGCCCTGGGTGCCAACCTGGTGCTGACCGAAGGTCCCCTCGGCATGAAGGGCGCCATTGCCAAGGCCAACGAGATCCTCGAATCCGAGCCGGGCAAGTACGTGCTGCTGCAACAGTTTGAAAACCCGGCCAACCCGGAAATCCACGAGCAGACCACTGGACCCGAGATCTGGGACGCCACCGATGGCGAGGTGGATGTGTTCGTGGCGGGCGTCGGCACCGGCGGCACCATCACCGGGGTCTCCCGCTACATCAAGAAGACCAAAGGCAAGGCCATCGTCTCCGTGGCGGTCGAGCCCAGCGAATCCCCCGTCATCACCCAGAAACTGGCGGGTGAAGAGATAAAGCCCGGTCCCCACAAGATCCAGGGCATCGGCGCCGGCTTCATCCCGGGCAACCTGGATTTGAGCCTGCTGGACCGCGTCGAGCAGGTGAGCAGTGACGAAGCCATCGAGATGGCCCGCCGCCTGATGGAAGAGGAAGGGATCCTGGCCGGTATCAGCTCCGGCGCTGCCGTGGTCGCAGCCAACCGTCTGGCCGAGCAGCCGGAGTTCGAAGGGAAAACGATTGTCGTCATCCTGCCGAGCGCCGCCGAGCGTTACCTCTCCAGCGCCCTCTTCGCCGGTGTGTTCAGCGAGCAGGAATTGCAGCAGTAGTTGATCAGCCAACACCAAAACGACGGCGCTCCTCGGAGCGCCGTTTTCATTATGCGCTAAACTCTCTAGCCACCAGTGCCACTCGGCCCCTTATTTTTTGGGGTAAAATAACAAACTTGGATATGACAAAAAAAGCAGACATTCTGTGATAAATCTCATATCCTGTGCGGCGTCACGAGGTGTTTGCTGGCAAGGTATCACAAGGTAACAAAGTGTTATTTTTCGTTATAAAATAATTTCAGGCCAGGCCTGACGCGGCTTGCAGCCTGATAGCGAAAAAATACCTGGCCACGACGCCGAATACTGCACAGAAAATTGACCTGGATTAAACCATTGCAGGTCTGATTTCGTTACTTTACAACATATCCATACTGACACGGTGAGACAGGAAGCCTCATTGGCGACCATCTCTCCAAACAATATCAATAATATGGGGTGAAACCATGTACGAGAAGTCTGTTGTTATTACTGCTGAAAACGGCCTGCACACCCGTCCTGCAGCTCAGTTCGTGAAAGAAGCCAAAGAATTCCAAAGCGAGATCACTGTGGTCTCCGGTGGCAAATCCGCCAGCGCCAAGAGCCTGTTCAAGCTCCAGACCCTGGGTCTGACCAAAGGCACCAACGTGACCATCCAGGCTGACGGCCCGGACGCTCAGAAAGCCGTTGAGAAGCTGGTTGCCCTGATGGACGAGCTGGAGTAATCCAGCTTTATTCCTCCCCCACAGTCGTTTTAATAGGAAGGATTATGATATCTGGCATTCTTGCGTCCCCCGGTATCGCATTCGGCAAGGCGCTTCTTCTGAAAGAAGATGAAATCGTTATCAATCAGGGCAAGATTCCCGCCGAACAGATTGATGCCGAGATCAACCGCTTCCTCGAAGCCCGCACCAAGTCAGCCGCACAGCTGGAAGCCATCAAAGAGATGGCCGGTCGCACCTTCGGTGAAGAAAAAGAGGCCATCTTCGAAGGCCACATCATGCTGCTCGAAGATGAAGAGCTGGAAGGGGATATCAGATCCTTCATCAAAGAACACAAGGCCTCTGCCGACAGAGCCGTTCACGAGGTGATCGAACAGTACGCCAAGATGATGGCCGATCTGGATGACCCCTATCTGCGTGAGCGCGCCACCGACTTCCGTGACATCGGCACCCGTCTGGTCAAGAACGTACTGGGCATCGCCGTTGTCAACCTGAGCACCATCGACGAAGAGGTCATCCTGGTCGCCAAAGACCTGACCCCGTCTGAAACCGCTCAGATCAACCTGAAATACGTGCTGGGCTTCGTCACCGACATCGGTGGCCGTACCTCCCACACCTCCATCATGGCCCGCTCCCTGGAGCTGCCGGCCGTCGTGGGCACCAACGACATCACCGAGCGCGTCAAGAACGGTGACATGCTGGTGCTGGATGCGATCAACAACCAGGTCATCATCAACCCGACCGCCGACCAGTTGAACGAAGCCAAGAAGTTCCAGGCCCAGTTCCAGGCAGAGAAGGACGAGCTGGCCAAGCTCAAAGATCTGCCTGCCATCACCCTGGATGGCCACCAGGTCGAAGTGTGCGCCAACATCGGGACCGTCAAGGATACCGAGGGTGCCATCCGCAACGGCGCCGAAGGCGTTGGTCTGTACCGTACCGAGTTCCTGTTCATGGACCGTGACGCGCTGCCGACCGAAGACGAGCAGTTCAAGGCTTACAAAGAAGTGGCCGAAGCCATGCCGGATCAACCGATCATCGTCCGTACCATGGACATCGGCGGCGACAAAGAACTGCCCTACATGAATTTCCCGAAAGAGATGAACCCCTTCCTGGGCTGGCGTGCCGTGCGTATCTTCTTCGATCGCACCGACATCATGCACACCCAGCTGCGGGCCATCCTGCGTGCGTCTGCCTTTGGCAAACTGCGCATCATGTTCCCGATGATCATCTCCGTCGAAGAGTTCCGCAGCCTGAAGGCTACCGTGGAGACGCTGAAAGCCGAACTGCGTGCCGAAGGCAAAGCCTTTGATGAATCCATCGAAGTGGGTATCATGATCGAGACCCCGGCCGCGGCCGTGATGGCTCATCATCTGGCCAAGGAAGTGGATTTCTTCAGTATCGGTACCAACGACCTGACCCAGTACACCCTGGCTGTCGACCGTGGTAACGAGATGATTTCCGCCATGTACAACCCGCTGTCACCCTCCGTCCTGACCCTGATCAAGATGGTGATCGACGCTTCCCATGACAATGGCAAGTGGACCGGTATGTGCGGTGAACTGGCTGGTGACGAACGCGCCACCCTGCTGCTGCTGGGTATGGGTCTGGATGAGTTCTCCATGAGCGCCATCTCTGTACCGCGTATCAAGAAGCTTATCCGCAACACCAACTTCGAAGATGTGAAGGCCATGGCCGACCAGGCGCTGAGCTTTGCCACCGCCGCCGAAATCGAAGCGTGCGTAGATAACTTTATTAAGCAGAAGGCAGTCTGCTAAGATCGGCTGCAAACAGCGACAATCATCTCTAGGAGCTTTTACTATGGGTCTGTTCGACAAACTGAAGAAACTGGTTTCCGACGACAGTTCTGACACTGGCGGCATCGAAATCTTTGCTCCGCTGTCCGGCGAAATCGTCCCCATCGAAGATGTGCCTGACGTCGTCTTCGCCGAGAAGATCGTCGGCGACGGCATCGCCATCAAGCCAGCCGGCAACAAGATGGTTGCTCCGTGCGACGGCACCATCGGCAAAATCTTCGAGACCAACCACGCGTTCTCTCTGGAGTCCGACTCTGGTATCGAGCTGTTCGTTCACTTCGGTATCGACACCGTCGAGCTGAAGGGTGAAGGTTTCACCCGTATCGCTCAGGAAGGTCAACAGGTCAAGCGCGGTGACACCATCATCGAGTTCGATCTGGCCGTTCTGGAAGCTAAAGCCAAGTCTACCCTGACACCTGTGGTCATCTCCAACATGGACGAGATCAAAGAGCTGGTGAAAATGACTGGCGCCGTGACCGTGGGCGAAACCCCGGTGATCCGCATCAAGAAATAATGCGCCCTGGCCTGACGCCAGTGACCGCCAAAAACCGAAGCCTGGTGCTTCGGTTTTTTTTTTGCCCCTTCCATCTCCCGATACTCCATGGGCTCCCGCACAGGTCAGCATGACGGCAAACAGGCAGAAATGTTATCGAGATCAACACGGGCATAAGCAAGCCGAGTACCCTCAAGAGGGATACCTGCGGGTCCTTTGGCTCGATATGAGACGGGATGAAAAGAGATAAGCCGCTTAAGTGGCGAGGAGACAACGATGCTGAGAAATACCGAACAACGTTATGGCAGCCTGAGCATAGGGCTGCACTGGTTGACCCTGCTGCTGATGATCGCCGTCTACGGCCTGATGGAGTTCAGGGACATCTTCCCCAAGGGGTCGGCTGGCCGCGACCTGATGAAGGAGTTTCACTTCATGGTGGGTCTGCTGATCCTGGCGCTGGTGGTCGTGCGCCTGCTGGTGCGCGTGGGTAGCCCTTCACCGCGTATCGTGCCCGAGCTCTCCCCCCTGATGCTCACGCTGGCCAAGCTCGCCCACCTGGCGCTCTATGGCTTCCTGATCCTCACCCCGCTGCTGGGCTGGCTGCTGTTGAGCGCAGAGGGCAAGCCCATTCCCTTCTTCGGCCTGGCGCTCCCCGCCCTCATCGCCCCCGACGACGGCCTGAAGGGTACCATCAAGGAGCTGCACGAGACGCTGGCCAACATAGGCTATGCGCTGATTGCCCTGCACGCGGCGGCAGCCATCTACCACCACCATGTGCTCAAGGACAATACCCTGACCAATATGCTGCCCGAGCGCAAATAACCAGCGACGGGTTGCACACCAACAAAAAGGCCCCTGTGACAGGGGCCTTTTTGTTCATGGAGGGTCATGGGCGACACGTCGTCAGCCGGGCAACACTACCCGGCTTTCGCCGCCGCCGAGGGCCTCCACCCGCACCTGCACGCCGATCCGCTCCACCAGGGTCTGCACGTGGGAGATGACCCCGATCTGGCGACCGGCCGCCTGCAGGGAGTCGAGGCTGGAGAGCGCCAGATCCAGGCTGTCGGGATCCAGGGTGCCAAACCCCTCATCGATAAAGAGCGATTCGACCTGGGTCTGGCGCGACGACAGGCTGGAGAGGGCCAGCGCCAGCGCCAGCGACACCAGGAAGCTCTCGCCACCGGAGAGGGAGTCCACCGAACGCACCTCGTCCCCCATGTCGAGATCCACCACCTGCAGCGCCAGATCGGTGCCGGGCACCCGCTCCAGCCGATAGCGGGGGGAGAGCTCGGCAAGCTGGGCGTTGGCCTCCAGCAGCAGTCGCTCCAGGGTGAGGCTCTGGGCGAAGGTACGCAGCTTGGCGCCGCTGGCCGAACCGATAAGGTCACAGAGCCGCTGCCAGTGATCCGCCACCGCCTGCTGGGCGGCCAGTTCCTCCTGCAGGGTGCCCGCCTTGAGGGCCGCCGCCTCCGCCTGTGCCAGCGTGCTCTTGCACTGGAACAGCTGCTCGTCGAGGACGCGGCAGTGCGCCTCCAGCGCCGTCAGCCGGCTGTCGAGTTCCTGGGGCGCCAACGCGGCCAGCTCGGGGTGATGCTCGCGGTAACGATCCCGCTTGCTCTCCTCCAGCGCCAGCGCCCGCTGCCGCTCGGTCAAACGGGTACGCGCCTCGGCGCGGGCATCCTCCAGCGCCTGCAAGGCGGCGCGGCGCCCCTTGAGCTCATCCGGGCTCATGGCCAGCAGGCGGCGCAGATCATATTCGGCGATGCCGAGGCTGCTGGCGTGGGCAGCCCAGCGCCCCAGCACCTCCCGTCGCCGCCGGCTGCTCACCTGCTTCTCCTGCTCCAGATGGCTGAGACGGGTCTTGAGCTCGGTCTGGCGCTCGCGCAGGGTGCGGGCCGCCCCCTGCATCGTCTCCAGCTCGCTGGCCAGTTGCTGCAGCCGCTGCTGCCAGCGGCTCTCGACCAGGGCAATCTCCTCCCCCCCCAGGCAGGTGGCACGACTGGTAACCAGCCCCTGCCGTTGCTGTTCATGTTCCTTGTAGTCGCGCTCGAGCTTGTGCAGCAGCTCACGCTGGGTCTGCAAGCGCGCCTCCTGAGCACTCAGGGTCGGGGTGAGGCTGGCAATCTCGCCGGTCAGCCGCTCCCACTCGCTCTGGCCGTGCAGCCAGGCCTCGCAGGCCCGCTGCCACTCGCGCCACTGCTGGCTGCCCAGCCACTGACGCCAGGGCTGGCCTCCCATCTGCTCGTCGAGCCGGCTGCCCCCCTGCTCAAGGCGCTGGCGCAGGGTCGTTTCCTGCTCGCCCATCCCCTTCACCTCCCCTTCCAGGGCGATGCGCTGGCGGTCGGCCTCCTGCCACTGCTGCTCGAACTGCTGGTGCTGGCTGGCCAGCTGGCTCAGCTGCTGGCGCACGGCCTGCAACTGCTGCTGCCCCTGCTGGGCCTCGCGCAGTTGCTGCTGGCTGCGGGCCAGCCCCTGCTCCAGACTCTGGCCGCGGCCGAGCAGGGTACTCATCAACTCGTTCCACTCGATCGGGCTTTGACGCAGCGGCAGCGGATGGCCCAGCAGGGTATCGCCTCCCAGCTGTTGCCAGCGCAAGGTCAGCTGCTCGGCGCGCGTCTCCAGCTCAGGCAGATGTTGCTGACGCACTGCCAGCTGGCGGGCCAGCTCCTGGCGTTCGCTCTCGCACTGAATGTATTGGTGATTGAGCCGATCCCACTCAAGCTCCAGGCTGCGGACGCGCTCCGCCAGCTGGCCGAGAATACCGGCCACCTGCGGCTGGCTCTGGTGATAGGGGTGCTCCTCGGCGCCACACAGCGGGCAAGGTTCACCGTCGCGCAGGATGTGGCGATGCTGCTCGAAACTGGCGATGGCACGGGACTGCTCCAGCGCGTGGCGTGCCTCGTCCCGTTGCAGGGCGAGCCGCTCGCGGGCCGGCGTCAGCTCGTCGCCGAGGATGGCCAGCTTGCCGAGCGCCTGCTCCAGCTGGGCGATCTCCTGCTGCAGGCGACCATGCTGCTCACCGTGATTGCGGCCATAGTCCGCCAGCTCCAGCAGCTGACGCAGCTGGCCGAGCTGCTCGGTCTGCCCTTGCCACTGCTCCTGCGCCTTGGCCAGGCGCCCCTCCCACTGCTGCTCCTGCAGCTCGTGCTGTTGCTGCTGCAGCCGCGCCTGCTCGCGCTGCCAGTAGTCGCGCTCCTGCTGCCCCTGCTCCAGCTGGCGCTGCAACTGCCTGAGGACGCGCAGCTTGTGTTCGCGCAGGGTGAGCAGTTGCTGCAGCCTGTCGGCATCCTCGGCCCAATCCTGCATGGCGGTGAGCAGGGGCTGCCACTGGCGGGCCACCGGCGCCAGCTCCTTGTGCTCCTCAAGCCAGGCGCCCCACTGCAGGTGCTGGGCCTTGAGCTGCTCCACCTGCTGGCGCTGCTGGCGCCAGCCCTGTTCCAGAGTGAGCTGCACCTCCCGCTCCTGCGACCCCTCCTGCTGGATCTTCTGCAGTTGCTGCTGCTTTTCCCGAATGCGGGTGTCGAGCTCCTGCGCCCGTTTGAGTTCAGGCTGCAGGGCGCCCCACTCGCGCTCGGCGGCGATCTTCTCCGCCAGCAGTTGCTGTTCGGTGAGGGCGCTCTGCTGAGTCTGCTCCTCCAGCTTGCCAAGTTCGGGACCAAGCTCGGCCAGCGCCTTCTCCTGCTGCTGCACCTCCAGGGTGAGGCGAGCCAGCTCGTCGTGATCGGCGCGGGCCACCTGGGCCTGCTCGGCGCGGGCGAACTCCTCCCGCTCGGGGGCGGCCGCAGCGTGGGCCACCTCCGCCGCGGCAAGGGCCGCCTCTCCCTCCTGACAGGCCTGCAACTGGGCGGCGATGCGGCCGTTGAGATCGCGCAAGTCCTGCATCAGCTGCTGTTGCTGCTGCTCGTGTTTGAGGCTGGTGGCAAGGCTTATCTGCTGGCTCACCCACTGCTCGCGGGTCGCCTCGTCCATCAACGCCACGTCACCGAGCCGCTGGCTGATGGCAGCCAGTTTCTGCTGCTCCTCCCGCGCCCGCTCATGGGTCTGGACCGAAATGGCGGAGTAGAGCTCGGTGCCGGTCATCCGTTCGAGCAGGGCCGAACGCTCGTCGGCGCTCGATTTGAGGAAGGCGGCAAACTCCCCCTGCGGCAGGATGACGGCGCGGCGAAACTGCTCCCAGGAGAGTCCTACCAGCTCGTCGATGCGATCCTGCAGCTCCCGCTTGCTGCCACTGAACACCTGGCCCGACGCCACGTCGGTCAGGCTGCGTTCCTGGGCCTGAAAGCGCCCCTCGGCACGGTTGCGGGCCCGGCGCACCGCCCAGCGGGCCAGCCAGATGCGGCCGTCGCAGCCGCGAAACTGCACCTCGGCAAAACCGCTGGCGTGACCGCGGCTGAGGATGCCGCGCACGTCGTTGGCCTTGAGCTTCTCCTCGTCATCCATGCGGCCCACTTCGGCGACGTTCTTGCGATTGGCGATAAAGCGCGGCATCTCGTCGTAGAGTACCAGACAGATGGCATCGAGCAGGGTACTCTTGCCCGCGCCGGTATTGCCGGTGATGGCAAACAGGCCGGCGGCCCCCAGGGCGCCACCGGCAAAATCGATGGTGAATTGACCGGTCAGGCTGGCCAGATTCTCCCCTGACAGCGACAAGATTTTCATTGGCTGGACTCCTTCACCTGCTCCAGGATCTCTTCAAACGACGCCACTAGCTCGGCCTCCGGCTCCCCGTCGAACTGACGCTGATAGCAGAGGCGAAACACCTCGGTGGGGGAAAGTTCATCGAGCCGGCGCTGGCCGGCACCATCCGCCAGCCCCTGGCCCGAGCCTTGATAACTGGTCGTGATGCGGGCAAGGCGCACCGGCTTGTCGCCGATGGCGGCCAGTACGCGCTCGCGGATGCGGGCCTCGGGTTTGGGCAGCAGCAGCCGCACCTCGAGGAAGGGCTGCGCCTGCTGCGGACAAGCGGGCAGCGCCAGCGCCTCGATGGCCTTGAGCGCCTCGTCGAGGCCGCTCTGGGGCAGGCGGATCATCTCCACCGCCCGGGGCACCGGGATCCGCTCAAGGCGGGCCAGCTTGCCCCCCTCAAACGTCACCTCCAGCACCTGATGGTTGTAATTCGCCTCGGCCAGCGAGAGCGGCAGCGGCGAGCCGCTGTAGTGCACCCCCTCGGCCGGGCTCTGGGCCAGGTGCAGGTGACCCAGCGCCGTGTAGTCGGCGGCGGCAAACAGTTCGGCAGGCAGGGCATGCTGGTTGCCGCCGAGCACTCGCCGCTCGGAGAGCTCAGAGAGCTGGCCCGCCGCCAGATAGGCGTGGCCCATGGCGATGAGGGCCTGATCCGGATGGCAGCGCGCCCGCCCCTCGCTCAGCACCGCTTCATAGACCTGGCGCACCCCTTCGATGAGTCTGTCCTGCCCCTCGCTGAGCCCTTCCGGGCGCAGATCGCTGCTGCGCAGAAACGGCACGGCGGCGCACCAGGCGGCCACCTCGCCGTTCTTGCCTCGCAGCGGCACCAGCAGGCGCTCGGTCTCGAGGTGCCCCTCGTCGTCCCGACTGATGCTGCCCACCAGATGCAGGTCGAAGGCGCGCAGCAGCTCGTGGGGGGCATCCAGCTTGGAGGGGGAGTCGTGGTTGCCGCCGATGAGCACCATCTCCAGTGCCGGGTGCTCGGCCCGCAGACGTGCCAGGAAGCGGTAGAGCTGCTGCCAGGCACTGGCGGGAGGGTTGGCGGTGTCGAACAGATCGCCCGCCACCAGCAGGGCGTCGATGTCGCGGGTCTTGATGGTGTCGGCCAGCCAGTCGAGGAAGGCGTCGTGTTCGAAGCGGCGGTCGTGGCCGTGAAGCTGATGACCGAGGTGCCAGTCGGCGGTGTGCAGGATCTTCATGGAAAACGGCTCGATAAGGAGAAGAGAGCGGGGGCGAGGGCGCCCCGGGATGGAGACAAGATGAGGATGGTGCCCCCCGTTTTCAACCGGGGCAGCCCCAGACGTCAGATTCAGACGGCTTGGTAATGCATCTGGTACTGAAGATGACCGGTGAGGGGATCGGGCACCTCCCCCCCGATTTCAAAGCCGTGGCGGCGGTAGAAACGCACCGCTGGCTCGTTCTCCACGAAGACTCGGGTATGCAGCTCGGCACATCTGGATCTGGCTTCCTGCAACAGGGCGTGCCCCACCCCCCGCCCCTGCCGGTCGGGGCGCACGAAGAGTGCAGCCAGGTAATCATCCACCAGCGCCATGAAGCCGAGCAGGTCCCCTCGCTCCTCGAACACCCAGATGCGGGCATGATCGAGGTAGCGGGTACGCAGCTCCTCCTGAGCCTGCCACCAGCAGGAGGCATCGACGAAATCGTGGGCCTGCAGGGAGGCCAGGAGCCAGATTTCGACGATCTCTTCCATGTCTTCCGGCCGACTCTGTCTCAACATGGTCGCCTCCTTGTCAGCAATGTGAACACTCGCAGTCTAGGGGAGTTGGGCCCGCTCCCAGGGGATCAAGGTGGGGCCCTGTGAGGTCGATCGCCCTTTATTTAGCGAGAATGATTGGCTGATCACAAAGCGCCTCTCTAGTACAATGCCCGCCGGACAATCTAGAGACCGAGGACGCCATGTGGTTTAAAAACCTGCAGATTTACCGCTTTACCCGCCCCTTCGACCTGACCGTTGAGCAGCTGGAAACCCAGCTGGAAGCCTGCGCCTTCACCCCGTGCGGCAGCCAGGACATCTCCCGGTTCGGGTGGGTCAAGCCCCTTGGCAAATTCGGCTCCACCCTGACCCACGCCGCCTCTGGCCACATCCTGCTGTGCGCTCGCAAGGAAGAGAAGATGCTGCCCGGCACCGTGGTCAAGGAGATGCTGGCGGAGAAGGTAGAGGCCATTGAATTCGAGCAGGGTCGCGCCCTCAAGAAGAAAGAGAAGGAGGCGCTGAAAGAGGAGATCATGCACACCCTGCTGCCCCGCGCCTTCAGCCGCACCAGCCAGACCTTCGCCTGGATAAACCCTGCCGACAACCTGATGGTGGTGGATGCAGGCTCCGCCAAGAAGGCGGACGATCTGCTGGCGCTCTTGCGCAAATCCATCGGCTCCCTGCCGGTAGTGCCGGTGGCCCTCAAGAACCCGCCCGAGATCACCATGACCGAGTGGCTCAACGAGGGCAACCTGCCCGCCGCCTTCACCCTGGAGGACGAAGCCGAGCTGCGCAGCGCCATGGAGCACGGCGGCATCATCCGCTGCAAGCAGCAGGATCTGATGAGCGAGGAGATCAAGAATCACCTGGCCAACGACAAGCTGGTGACCAAGCTGGCCCTCAACTGGGGCGAAACCCTGAGCTTCGTGCTGGGGGACGATCTCTCCATCAAGCGCCTCAAGTTCAGCGAAGAGCTGCGCGAGCAGAACGACGACGTCACCAGTGAAGATCCCGCCGCCCGCCTGGACGCCGACTTCGCCCTGGTCACCGCCGAGCTCTCCCAGTTCATCCCGGCCCTGTTTGCCGCCCTGGGCGGTGAAGAGCAGTCCATCTAAGCAAATTGGCTCAGCCTGATTGCAAAAAACCGCCTTCACGGCGGTTTTTTCATGTCTTCGGGCATTGTCGCCACGGGCTGGACGCCTCTGGAGTAGCGCCGCCGCCCTCCCGCCGCGCAATACCCTGACCCCATAGGTTACGGCAGCATGGCGCACTGCCCCGGCAGCATGACACCTCGCTAGAGTGCCCCCCTTTCCTGCAACAGTCGATGAAGTCGCTGCGCCAGGGTGCGGTAACCCTCGGCATTGAAATGCACCGCATCGGACTTCAGGGCCGGGTCTCGCAGCAACTCACCGATGCTGTCGTTGTCCAGCACCAGTCCGTACTGCTCTGCCAGCTCCTCGTAGAGGGGAGCACCATCGGCAAACAGGGATTTTCGGGGCGCCCCGACAAGCAGGATCTGGGCCCCGCTCCCCTGCACCGCCTCTATCATGGCAGCGAGATTGGCCTTGAGGGCCGCCTCCCCGCTGCCACGCAGGATGTCGTTGCCCCCCTCCAGCAGGATGACCAGAGCGGGTCTGTGCCGGGCCAGCAACCCGGGCAGGCGGGCCCTGCCGGCCTGGCTCAGCTCTCCGGACACCCCGCCATTGACCACGGGATGGCCGCTCAGGTTCGCCAGCACGCTGGGGTAGCTCTGGGACGGGCTCACCCCGCGCCCCTCGGTCAGACTGTCCCCGAACGCGAGCAGGGTCTCCCCCTGGGCCAGCGGTCTGAAGGTCGGCTCCCCGCAGGCCGTCAGCAACAGGCAGAGCAGCCCCGCCATGCAAGGTTTCGCCAGCGTCCCCCGGTGTGTCATGAGCGTCTCCTTGATAGTTTTGTAACCATATGAGTATTAAGACAAACTTTTAATCAAGCTCCAAGTGTGACACATTTCGGCAGGTGAACAAGAAACCGACAAGGAGCCTGTCATGTCCCTCAAACCCCTCGGCCTGCTGGTCGCCCTCGGCCTGCTTGGCGGCTGCGCCTCCCAGGACGGCTTTCACTATGTCCCTCCTCCCCAGACCCTGATCGCCCCGGAGGCGGCCAGCGGCTGGATTGACAAACCGGGCTGGCAGGGCCGTGACTTCATGGTGGCGGCAGCCAACCCGCTGGCGGTGGACGCGGGCTACCAGATCATCAAGGCGGGGGGCAGCGCCGTCGATGCAGCCATCGCCGTCCAACTGGTGCTGACTCTGGTGGAGCCCCAATCCTCGGGCATCGGTGGCGGCTCCCTCATGCTGGTGTGGGACGGCAAGCAGGTGGCGGCGGTGGATGGCCGGGAAACAGCCCCCGCCGCTGCCACCGATCAGCTCTTCATGAAGGAGGGCAAACCCATGGCCTTCTATGAGGGGGTGGTGGGCGGGCGCTCCGTCGGCGCCCCCGGCACGGTGCGTGCCCTGGCCCTGGCGCACGAGCGCTATGGCAAGCTGCCCTGGGCCACGCTGTTCGAACCCGCCATCACCCTCGCGGAACAAGGGTTCGTGATAAGCCCCCGCCTCGCCACCCTGCTGGCAAAAGATCCCTATCTGGCCGGGGATCCGGACGCCCGTGCCTACTTCTATCAGGCGGACGGTACTCCCAAGACGGCAGGTACCCGGCTCACCAACCCAGCCCTGGCCAGGGTGCTGCGTACCCTGGCAAGCGATGGCCCCGACGCCTTCTATCACGGCCCGCTGGCCGAGGCCATGGTGGCCAAGGTGCACGCCCACCCGACCAACCCCGGGGTGCTGAGCGCCGCCGATCTCGCCAGCTACCGGGCCAAGCTGCGGGACGGGCTCTGCTTTGACTATCGCCAGAGCGAGATCTGCGGCTTCCCGACCCCCTCCTCCGGCACCATCGCCCTTGGCCAGATTTTCGGCATGCTGGAGAGCCGGGACATGGCCGCCCTCAAACCGGTACAGGGGGAGCAGGGTCAACTGGCCGCCTCCAGCGAGGCCATTCACCTCTACAGCGAGGCGGCACGCCTCGCCTTCGCCGATCGCAACCAGTACGTGGCCGACGTCGTCGACGTGCCGGTGACAGGCCTGCTGGACAAGGGCTATCTGGCGCAGCGGGGACACCTTATCGGCAACCGCTCCATGGGCGTCGCCCAGCCCGGCAACCCGCCCCGGGCGCTGGCCAGGGGCCGGGACGCCACCCCGGAGCTGCCCTCCACCAGCCACATCTCCATCGTGGACAAGAGCGGCATGGCGGTGGCCATGACCAGCTCCATCGAGGATGGCTTCGGCTCGCGGCTGATGGTCAACGGCTACCTGCTGAACAACCAGCTCACCGACTTCTCCTTCACCTCGGTGGACGCCGCCGGCCTGCCGGTGGCAAACCGGGTGGAGCCCGGCAAGCGCCCCCGCTCCTCCATGTCGCCCCTGCTGGTGTTTGACAAGGCAAGCGGCGAGCTCGAGATGAGCCTGGGCTCCCCGGGAGGCTCGGCCATCATCAACTACGTGGGCAAGGCGCTGCTCGGCACCCAGGATTGGGGGCTCGACCTGCAGCAGGCCATCAACCTGCCCAATTTCGGCAGTCGCAACGGCCCCACCGAGCTGGAGCAGGGGCGCACGCCCGACGCCGTGGTTCAGGGGCTCAAGGCCAGAGGGCACGAGGTCCTGCTTAACGAGCAGACCTCCGGGCTGCAGGG
The DNA here is from genome assembly GCF_040908165.1 of Aeromonas sp. R6-1. Classification (NCBI taxonomy): domain Bacteria; kingdom Pseudomonadati; phylum Pseudomonadota; class Gammaproteobacteria; order Aeromonadales; family Aeromonadaceae; genus Aeromonas; species Aeromonas sp. R6-1. The sequence goes on along the minus strand of NZ_JBFODF010000053.1, from coordinate 223,812 downwards.
CGTCCAGCGCCATGCCGGCGGCTGGCTGGGAGCCGCAGACCCCAGACGTGAGGGGGTCGCCAGGGGAGAGTGATGCCCCTTCAGCACCCTCGTTCACCATGGAGGAGGCCTGCCTCCTCCATGCCGTGTGCTCATAGGTGTTCTCCCTTGCCTCCCAATATCATCATCGATTGATTATTCCTGCCAATTTTTCTTTAACCGCACACTCTTTTCACCCAATCGCAATGCATTAAAGATGCTTTTCATCAAAATCAACGAAAAAACTGGAACAGTGTTGCTCATGGCATATAAATGCATTACTTTTCAATAGAAACGGCATCTGTTGCCCTCAAGATTTCCCCTTGATACGGCCAACTTCTGTCTCTTTCGCCCCCTGCTCATTGACAGCTGCCCTCTTCGCCTTCGGGTGATCTGGTAGCCCCTGACTGCCATTAGCGAGGTGACGACATGGACCACTCACTCCCCCTTATCACCACCCTGGTAGGCGGCCTCGTGCTAGCCTACCTCTTCGGCATGCTGGCAAGCCGCCTGCGCATCTCCCCCATGGTGGGCTACCTCGCGGCCGGCGTGGTATGCGGCCCCTTTACGCCGGGCTATGTCGCCGATCTGCGGCTCGCCCCCGAGCTGGCCGAAATCGGCGTCATCCTGCTGATGTTTGGTGTCGGCCTGCACTTTTCCGTGAAAGACCTGCTGTCGGTGAAACACATCGCCATCCCGGGAGCCATCGTCCAGATAACCCTTGCGACCCTGCTCGGCCTTGGCCTCTCCCAACTGCTCGACTGGACCGTGACCGCCGGCCTGGTGTTTGGCCTGGCCCTCTCCACCGCCAGTACCGTGGTGCTGCTGCGCGCCCTGGAGAGTCGCGGCCAGCTCGACACCAACGAGGGACGCATCGCCATCGGCTGGCTCATCGTGGAGGATCTGGTGATGGTGCTGGCCCTGGTACTGCTCCCCATCCTCGCCAACCTGCAGCAGGGGGGCGAGGCTCTAACCCCGGCCCAGGTGATGGCGGATATCGGCCTGACCCTGGCCAAGGTGGCTGCCTTCATCGCCCTGATGGTCATCGGCGGACGCCGCCTCATCCCCTGGCTGCTGGCCCGCACCGCCGCCACCGGCTCCCGCGAGCTGTTCACCCTGGCCGTCCTCTCCTGTTCCCTTGGCATCGCTTTTGGCGCCGTCAAGCTGTTTGGCGTCTCCTTTGCCCTCGGCGCCTTCTTCGCCGGCGTCGTGATGAACAGCTCCCATCTGAGCCACAAGGCGGCCAACGACACCCTGCCCCTGCAGGACGCCTTTGCCGTGCTCTTCTTCGTCTCCGTGGGCATGCTGTTCGACCCCGTCATCCTGCTGCGCGAGCCCTTGGCCGTGCTGGCCACCCTGTTCGTCATCGTGATCGGCAAATCCGTGGCCGCCTTCGCCATCGTGCGGCTCTTTGGCCACAGCCAGCGCACGGCGCTGACCATCTCCGCCAGCCTGGCCCAGGTGGGTGAGTTCTCCTTCATCCTGATGGGTCTCGGGGTCATGCTCGAACTGGTCCCCGGGGTCGCCCGGGATCTGGTGCTGGTCGGCGCCTGTTTCTCCATCGTGCTCAATCCACTGGTCTTCAACCAGGTAGAGCGTTGGCTGAGGCGCCATCCCGAGCCACGCACCGATGAGTCACCTCACCTCTGCCCCTTGCAGGGCCATGTGGTGGTAGTGGGCGCCGACGAGATAGGTCAGCACCTCATCTGGCAGTTGCATGAACAAGGCAGGGAGATGGTGGTGATCGACACCGATGAGCGACTGCTGGCCCCCTGGCGCGCCATGGGGATCACCTGTCTGGCGGGCCATCCCATCCAGCAGGATCTGCTGACGGCGGCGCTGCCCAACGCCAGCTGGCTGCTGATCACCCTGGATGACAGCCTGCTGGCCGGTGAGATAGCCATCAGGGCGCAGGAATACGGCGCCCTGATGCGCATCGCCGCCTGTGCCCACCAGCACGAGGAGGTGCATCATCTGCGCGTGCGCGGCGTGCATCAGGTAGTCAAGAGCGAGGAGGAGGCTGCGCGGCGACTCTGTCACCTCGCCATGGAGATGGCCTGAAGCTCATCGGAAGTCACGAGTCCCCACGACGGGGCCAGACAAGAAGCCCGGGCCTGCTGCCCGGGCTTTTTGCATGACGGGGCGATACGGCCGTCCCCTCACAGCAGATCGTGCTTGTCCAGCAGGCGATAGAGGGTGGCCCGGGAGATGTCGAGCGTGCGGGCCACCTCCTCGAGCTGATCGGGGAAGCGGGCCAGCGTCCGTTGCAAGGCCTGACGCTCCGCCGCTTCGCGCACCGCCTTGAGCGAGCCGTCGAGCAGCAGGCTGTCCATGTTGGTCAGCTCCATGTCATCGGCTTCGATGAAGGGGCCGCTGCACATGACCACCGCCCGCTGCACCCGGTTGCGCAGCTCCCTCACATTCCCCGGCCAGCCATAGGACTGCATGGCCTGGCGCGCCTTGCGGGTGAAGCTGAGCACCCGCCCGCCCCGCACTTCCGCCAGAATGTCATCGGCAAGGAGCTGGATGTCTTCCGCCCGCTCGCACAAGGCCGGGGTGCGCAGGCGCACCACGTTGAGCCGGTAGTAGAGATCCATGCGAAAGCCGCCGCTGGCCACCGCCTGCTCCACATCGATATTGGTGGCCGCGATGATCCGCACATCCACACGACGCGACAGGTGGCTGCCCACCGCCTCTATGCACTGCTCCTGCAAGAAGCGCAGCAGGGTTGCCTGATCCTCCAGCGGCAGCTCCCCTATCTCGTCGAGAAACAGGGTGCCGCCATCGGCGGCCTCTATCTTGCCTATCTTGTGGTGCTGTGCCCCGGTGAAGGCCCCCTTGACGTGGCCGAACAGCTCGGACTGGATGAGCTGATGGGGCATGGCCCCGCAATTGACCGCCACGAAGGGGCTCTCCTCCCCGAACGTGCTGTAGTGCAGCTCCCGGGCCACCAGCTCCTTGCCCGTACCGCTCGGTCCCGTCACCAGTACGGGCAGGCGGCAATGCTGCAACCGCACGATCTGGTCGCGCAACTGGCGGATGGGGGTGCTCTCCCCCTGGATGAAACGCAGCTGGGGTTGCAGTCGGGGGCGGTGTCGCCGGATGAGGCGCGCCATCCCCAGGGCATGTCCCAGGCTGTGGGAGAGCCTGTCTCTGTCCAGGGGAAAGGTGTGAAAATCATGAAAACAGGCTGCCAGCAAATTGCGAAGGGCTTCGCTGGCGAGACAGTCCCGCTGGATGAGGCCGATCCACAAGGCGCCGGAGTGCTGCGCTATCAGGTTGTAGAGGGCTTCGTGCTGCTGATGCTCGATCACCACCAGCACCAGGGGATAGTCCTTTTCCTGCAGTTTTTTCTCTGCCACCACCAGGGAGCTTGCCTGCTCCACCTGCCACTCGCCTTGTTCCAGCAGGCTTTCCAGTACGGCACATGAATTGATGAGCAACAATGCCGTTTCTGTCATAGGGACAACTCCTTGTTATCACCACTGCACGAGGGAGTCTGACGCTGACGACTTATCCAGATAACTCCCTTTATCATCAAATGGCGCCGTTTAATATGGCCAGACGATGATAACTATAAACCATCCCGCCTTTAGACTGATGGCACCACAATATTGAGACGGCAAAAATATCGGTGAGAAAAAATAAATCCTTTGATAAATAAGTGCTTACTTGGCGACATAATATGTCGCTCTCAACATTGAGACATAAAAACAATCATATCAAATAAAAAACAGTTAAAAATCAAAGCATTGCCAATTGGCATGGTCGTTGCTCTCTCCAATAAGCCCTCCTGGCAGATGGAGACAGAACATGAAGACATATATTGCATTGGCAACATTTCCTTTTCTGGCATTTGCCACCCCCTCATTGGCACAAAACCGGGTCGATCTCGGTGCTCAGGCATTGAGCAATATTCGTGGTTCCATGGGCGTCAATATGGTTGCCGGTAATAACAACCAGCAAGGCAATCTTGCCGCCATCGCCATTTCGGGTCCGGCCGTCATTCAATTTGGCCAGCTGAATCAATCCACCACCAATCTGAACGGCAGCCAGAGCGTCGCCATCCTGGGCTCGGCCCTGAGCCAGAACCGGGGACTGGTCGGCATCAATCAGGGGGCGGGTGAGGGCAACCAGCAACTGAACGCCTTCGCCCTGTCCCTCGATGACAGCGGCCTGGGTGTCGTGACCGACATCAATCTCAGCTCCAGTGTCGCGAAGACCCCAGGGGGAAAGCCCCCCGCCAACACCACTACCAGCATCTATCTGGATGACACCGCCCTCACGGGCAGCAAGGGGGTCATTCAGGTGAACCAGGTCACGGGACAGGGAAACCAGTCAGTCAACATGGTTTCCCTGCCCCTGGCTGGCGCAGTAACGGCATCCCCATGATGCCGCAGGGATAGGAAGCCAGGCCCGGGGGTATCAGCCGATGGGCATATCTTCCGCTGAAAGTTCAATGGAGAGACTCATTATGCGTGGACTTATTTATAGCTCATTAGCCGCCGCGGTCATCATGGCCATGTCGGGCACTGCATCCGCCGATTACCGCGGTGACAGAGATGAGACAGGGGCAACCTTGACCAAGAAGGTCAAGGCAGAAGTCGATGTGGAATACGAAGGCAGGGTCAATGTCGGCGGCTACATCAACGTCAACAAACTCGGCATGGCCGTCGTGGACAACCAGCAGTCCAGTTCCATGATAGGCACCGCCAATACAAGAACGGAGAACACGAGCAAGATCGACGGCTCGTTCAAGGGTGCATCCGGTAACATCGGCGCCAACGTCGCAGCCGGTGACTCCAACGTACAGGGCAACAGCGCTTCCCTGGCCGCCTATGACGAGGTCGATGCCGAGTTCATCATGGGTCGTGGTCAACAACAACACAGCGCCCCTGGCGGATCGTCGGATGCCGAGGTCTTCTCCACCCAGAGCGCCAGCAACAACTGGACGACCAATCACGGCCATCAGAACAAGGCCGGTGTGGGCGATGGGGCCTTCAAGGATGCCGCAGGCAACATCGGGGTCAACGTGACCTCGGGCTCGGGTAACGTCCAGGCCAACAACATGGCAGCCTCCGTGTCCACCGGCAACATGGCCGTGGCCACCGTGGCCAACAGCCAGAGCGTCTCCAAGAACATGACCGAAAACCAAAGCCTGAGCGCAACCAAGACGGTTGACAAGGCAGGTGTGTTCCTCGGTCTCAAGGCTTGGGGCGATTACGAGGGGGGCGGTACCGGTCATGATGTCAAGAAAGGACATGGCCACGACAATGACAACGACAGGTACGGCAACAACAACCCGAAAGATGATGGCAAGTTCGAGTTCAAGGAAGAGGGTGACATCAAGCTCAGTGGGTACGCCGTCGGGTATATTCCCGTGGTCAACACCTACACCAGCCGCGAAACCTTCAACCGGGCAACCATCGATGGCGGCGCCTTCAACGGTGCCGTGGGCAACATCGGGGTGAACGTCTCCTCGGGGACCAACAACCTGCAAGCGAACAATCTCTCGCTGGCCGCAGGGTTTGCCAAGTAAGTCGATGCGAGGGGGCCCTGTGCCCCCTTTTTCCCTGACACTGGAGGTCTGAATGCGCTGGCTGTTGCTGTTGCTGTGCTGTCCTGCCGTCTGGGCGGGCTCGGTGCCACTGGGGGAGCATCTCCCGGCGCTGGGGGATCTCAACAAACCGGTGCAGAGCATTCTGGAGCGTCGGTACGCCAACATCGAGCGCCAACATACGGATTTCAGCTGCGGGGCCGCCGCCGTCGCCACCATCTTGCGCTACGCCTACGGCCATGCAACCAATGAACGCTGGGTCATGGATGGCATGCTTGCCATGGCAGACCCGGAGCAGGTCAAGCATTACGGCTTCTCCATGCTCGACATGAAGCAGTACCTGCAAATGCTCGGCATGCGGGTCAGAGGGTATCGACTGGGCGATGAAAAACTGCGCCAGGTGAGGGTGCCCACCATCGTCCTGCTCAACATTCGCGGCTATCAGCACTTTGCCGTGCTGCGGGCCATCGATCGCCACGATCGCGTCTATCTGGCAGACCCGGCCCTCGGCAACCGGGTGATCACCTTCAAGGAGTTCAAGGAGAGCTGGAACGGCATCCTCCTCGCCGTCATCGGCGCGGGCTATCGTCCCGATGCCCCCCTTGCCAACCCCTCTCCCCCGCTCTCTGTCAGAGGCAAGGATGGGCTCTTCGCCCCGGTCAATGAAACATCCCTGCTGGAATTCGGTTTTCAGCACAAAGAGCTAATGTGAGGTCATCATGAATACCCGACCCGCCCTATGCCTCCTCTGCAGCCTGGGTGGCATCGCCTCTCCGCTGCTGGCAGCACCGGACCCGCTGGCCCATCTGTCAGACCACTTTGCGCCCGAACTGGCGGACGGGGAGCTGGCCCACCTGCGCGGCCGCTATGTCAGCAGCCATGGCATCAGCTACTTCGGCATCGAGTTCATCTCGTCACTGACCACGGCCCAGGCCCAGCAGACGGCGGCCATGAACCTGGCGCTGAGCATTGTGCAAAACAAACCCAAGCTGGATGTGCGCGTCAAGGATGAGGTCAAGCCCGCGGCCACGCCCGCCAAGGAGGCCCAGGTGCAGGGGGCCGGGCTGGTGCAGGTCGTTCAACTGGAGGGGAGCGGCAACAGCTCGGTCAACCAGGCCGGTATTGAACTGACCACCCCCACCATGACGGGACACCTGGTTCAGGCGGGCAGCTACGAGCACCAGGGCGATCTTGGTACCGCCACCTATCGGGTCTCGGGGAATTATGCCGGCTTGCAACTACACTCTTCCGACGGCCGGGTCCTGCTGGAGCAGAGCCTGCGCGGTACCGACTTCAGCCGGGGGCTGCTGCAGTTCAACAAGGTCAGGGGGGACGGTTTGCAGACGCTCAATCAGACCCGCATCTGGTTTTCGCGCTGAGAGCAGGTGAGTTCCCGGGACTGAACTATAAGAAAGGATGATAAACAACAAGGACGTATCCCGATGAAACAGTCTCGCATGCTGTTGATTGCCCTCGCCCCCTTCGCCTGCTGGGGGGCCACGGCCGAGGAGGAGGCCCTGCAACAACAGCTGGATCTCCTGCGCCAGCAACTGATCCAGCAAAACCAGGCCCTTCATCAGCTCCAGGCCCGCCTGGAGGCCGTCAAGGCCGCCGGTGCCACGACGGCAACCACCGGGGTCGGAGCCGGGGCCGCCGTCGCCTCCACCCAGCAGGATGCCTCAAGGCGCACGCCGGAAGTCGGCCGCAGTACCGAAGACCTGATGATCGAACAGCACAATGTGTTCGACCGCGCCCTGACCGTCGATGTGGGCCTCTCCTACCAGCACTACAACCGCAAGGATCTCGCCCTGCGCGGCTTCCTCGCCCTGGACGCCATCTTCCTTGGCGAAATCAACCTGGATCGGGTTCGCTCCGATCAGTGGACGGCGGATGTCATCACCCGCTACACCCTCAACGATCGCTGGCAACTGGAGCTGGCCCTCCCCTACATGTTCCGCAACACCAACTACCAGAGCACCGGCAAGGAGAACTCCAGCCGCGACTTCGAGGAGCAGAGCGTCAGCGATGGCGGTCTGGGGGATCTCAGCCTCGCCATCTACTACAGGGTCATGGCAGAGAGCGAGGATTGGCCGGATCTGGTGTGGAACTTCCGGGCCAAGGCGCCGACCGGCAAGGATCCTTACGGCATCGAGATCAACACCTCGGAATCGGGCAACCTGGTGACCCCCAAGGAGCTCGCCACCGGCAACGGGCTCTGGCAGCTCTCCACCGGCTTCTCCCTGGTCAAGACCATGGATCCCGCCATCCTGTTTGCCAGCCTCAACTATGGTCACAGCCTCAAGCAGGACTTTGACGATATCTCCTACCAGCCCGGCAACCAGCCCGGCAGCATCCAGCTGGGGGACTGGTATGAATATGGCCTGGGGGTCGCATTCGCCCTCAACGAACGCTTCAGCCTCTCCTTCAACATCAACCAGCGCGTCACCATGGAGTCCGAGCAAGGGTCCGAAGGCTTTGCCATGGAGAAGGTCACCGGCTCCGATGCCAACGCCGCCAGCTTTGGCATGGGGTCGACCTGGGCCATTACCGACAACCTCTCCATGGCGGTCAACTGGTCTGCCGGGCTCACCACGGACGCACCGGACTACACCATCGGGATCCGCTTCCCCTACCGCTTCTAGCCCCGTCAGGACCCCGGCAGGTTGACGGCAAAAAAACGAGGGAGGCATAACGCCTCCCTCTTCTTGTTGCCGCCAGCCTGCCTGGCGGGCCATCGGTGACATCACACCCCCAGGCGATCGCGCAGGGTGTACCAGGCGGCGCCGGCGGCGGTGAAGGGGATGCGCAGCAGGCGGCCACCCGGGAAGGGGTAGTGCGGCAGCCTGGCGAACGCATCGAAGCGCTCCGCCTGACCGCTCAGCACCTCGGAGAGCAGCTTGCCCGCCAGATGGGTACAGGTGACGCCGTGGCCGCTGTAGCCCTGCATGTAGTAGATGTTGTGACCGATGCGGCCAAACTGCGGCAGGCGCGACAGGGTGAGCAGGAAGTTGCCGGTCCAGGTGTACTCCACCTTGACGTCTTTGAGCTGGGGGAAGGTCTTGCGCATCTTGGGGATGATCAGCCGCTCGATGTCCGCCGGATCCCGCGCCCCGTAGACCACGCCGCCGCCATAGATGAGCCGGTGATCGCCGGAGGTGCGGTAGTAGTCGAGCAGGTAGTTGCAATCCTCCAGACAGTAGTTTTGCGGCAGCAGTGAGCGGGCCCGCTCCTCTCCCAGCACCTCGGTGGCGATCACCTGGGTGCCGCAAGGCATGCTCTTGCCGGCGAGCTCGGGCACCAGATTGCCGAGGTAGGCGTTGCCGGCCACCACGATAAAGCGTGCCTTCACCGCCCCTTTGGCGGTCTTGACCAACGCCGGCTGACCCGGAGTAATGCTGGTGACGGCGGACTGCTCGAAGATAAGCCCCCCCTGCATGCGGATGGCTTCCGCCTCCCCCAGCGCCAGATTGAGAGGGTGAATATGGCCGCCGCTCTTGTCCAGCAGGGCGCCGACGTAGCGATCGCTCGCGACCACCTCGCGCACTCCCTTGGCATCGAGCAGCTCCAGCTGGTCGTTGCCCCACTTCTCCCAGCGCGCCTTCTGCGCCTTGAGCTCGTGCAGCTGCTTCTCGGTCTCGGCGGCAAAGACCCCGCCCTCCTGCAGATCGCACTGGATGTTGTAGCGTTTGATCCGCTCGCGGATGATCTGGCCCCCCTCAAACAACATGGAGCCGAGCAGCCTGGCCTGATCCGGCGGGCAGTTCGCTTCGATGGTGTCGATGTCGCGGCTGTAGGAGTTGACGATCTGGCCGCCGTTGCGGCCGCTGGCGCCAAAGCCGACCCTGGCCGCCTCCAGCACCACCACCTTGTACCCCTTCTCCACCAGATGCAGCGCACTGGAGAGGCCGGTGTAGCCTGCGCCGATGACGCAGACGTCGCACTCCAGCTGCTCGGTGAGCGTGGGATAGGGCGCGTGTTTGTTGGCACTGGCTGCGTAGTAACTGTTTACATGTTCGGTCATGATCCCTGTTTCCTTACCGGTTCGTTTCCAACACAACGGGTTGTTCACATTAAAAGCTGGCCGGGGTGTGGGCGCTGACGATGCGGCAGACCTGCCCCGAAGGATTGCTGAAACTGTGGGGCTCGCCGGTGTCGATGACATAGCTGTCCCCGGCGCACAGTTCATAGGTCTGGCCAGCCAAGGTCAGCAGCACCGACCCTTCCAGCACGGTGCCCACCTCCTCCCCCTGATGCTTCACCACGCCGCCGGTGTCGGTGCCGGGGGCATAGGTCTCCAGCATGAAGCCGAGCTGGCGCCGATTGTTGCCGTTGTGCACCAGCTTCATGGAGACCCCCTGGCTGCCGAGCTCGATGAGCTGCTCCGCCTTGATCACCACGCTGGGCGTGCTCGCCACCTCCTCTTCGGCGAAGAAGCGCGACAACGGCAGCTCGTAGACGCTCAGCAGCTTTTGCAGGGAGGCCACCGAGGGGCTCACCTTGTTCTGCTCTATCATGCAGATGGCGCCGTGGGTCAGGCCGCTCAGTTCCGCCACCCGGCGCTGGGAGAGCCCGAGCTCCCTGCGGATCCGGGCGAGCCGCTCCCCCATGTTTCTCTCGTGCTCCGCCAGGGGGTTGTCCGTCATGGTCCGCCACCGGACCTCGCCACGGGATTGCTCCATCGCCCATCTCCTTCCATGGTCATTCGAATACCTGGGGCCAACTGGTCAATATAGTGAGTCAGGCACGTCAGCCCCGTTCACTATCCTGCACAACCCAGAGCGTTCATTATTTTGCACACTCTGCGCAATAAAAACCGCTACAATCGCGCTCACAGCCCCATTTCTAGCATGTGACGCCCCGTTCACTCAAATATATTTAACACTTGAAAAACATTTCGGCTCATTTTATGGTCGTTACGTGCTTATTATTCTATACGGCGGTGCCCACATAAACGCACCACCCAGACCCACTATCGAGGCCCCTTACTTATGTCAGCATCACAACCAGCTCTCTCCCTGATCAAATCCCTGGCCTATGTCGACGGCCGCTGGTGCGAGTCCCTGGGCGGGCGCCGGTTCGAGGTCCTGAACCCGGCCACCGGCCAGGTCATCACCCAGGTGCCCGACATGGACGGGGAGGATACCCGCCTCGCCATCGCGGCCGCCCACGCGGCGCAACCCGCCTGGGCGGCCCTCACCGCCAAGGAGCGCAGCAGCAAACTCTACGCCTGGTTCGAGCGCATCATGGCCAACCAGGAGGAACTCGCCCGCATCATGACCTGCGAGCAGGGCAAGCCGCTGGCGGAAGCCAAAGGAGAGGTGGCCTACGGCGCCAGCTTCATCCAGTGGTTCGCGGAAGAGGGCAAGCGTGCCTATGGCCGCACCATCCCCGGCTTCTCCGCCGATCGGCGCCTGGCCACCATCAAGCAGCCGGTGGGGGTCGTGGCCGCCATCACCCCCTGGAACTTCCCCATCGCCATGATCACCCGCAAGGCGGGTCCGGCGCTGGCCGCCGGTTGCACCATCGTCATCAAGCCCGCCGCCGAAACGCCACTCTGCGCCCTGGCGCTGGCGGTACTGGCGGAGCAGGCGGGCATTCCCGCCGGGGTCATCAACATCGTCACCTCCCATCAGGCGAGCGCGGTGGGCAACGAGCTGTGCAGCAACCCCGTGGTGCGCAAGCTCTCCTTCACCGGCTCCACCCGCATCGGCAAACTGCTGATGCGCCAGTGCGCCGACACCATGAAGCGCCTCTCCCTGGAGCTTGGCGGCAACGCCCCCTTCATCGTCTTTGACGACGCCGACCTCGACGCCGCCGTGGCCGGGGCCCTGGCGTCCAAATACCGCAACGCCGGCCAGACCTGCGTCTGCGCCAACCGCATCCTGGTGCAGGCCAGCGTCTATGACGCCTTCGCCGAGAAGCTCGCCGCCGCGGTCAAGGCCTTCAAGGTGGGAGACGGCATGGGCGAGGGCGTCCAGATCGGGCCCCTCATCAACCCGGCCGCCGCCAGCAAGGTGGCCGAGCTGGTGCAGCAATCGGTCGCCGCCGGTGCCCGGGTGCTGGTGGGGGGCGACGCCCACCCCGCCGGTCCCCTCTTCTATCACCCCACCATCCTGACCGGGGTCACCCGGGGCAACCCCATTCTGGACGAGGAGATCTTCGGGCCCGTCGCGCCTCTGGTGCGCTTCGAGACGGAAGCCGAGGCCATTGCGCTTGCCAACGACACCCCCTATGGCCTGGCCGCCTACTTCTATGGCCGCGACATCGCCCGGGTGTGGCGGGTGGCCGAGGGGCTCGAATACGGCATGGTGGGGATCAACGAGGGGATCATCTCCACCGAACTGGCCCCCTTTGGCGGGATCAAGGAGTCGGGGCTGGGCCGGGAAGGGGCAGCCGAAGGGCTGGAGGAGTACCTGGAGACCAAATACCTCTGCTTTGGCGGCATTCGCTGAGGGAAATAAAAGGGCAATCGCATCGTTAAAACAGATGCGTTATGACGCAGCCCATCGTTTTTACAGATAGAAAGAGAGGGGCGCCGGTCACGACCGAGCGCCTTGTGGGCCCTGAGGGCACGCCCGGGGCCCCCTTTTGCGAACAGGCCGCCCTGCCCGAGGGCAGTTGGCGGCACACATATGGCCAGATGGCACAGGAACAGCGGGGGCCCATGCCCCTCAGGGAGGAAAGATGAGTCATTCAAGCAACAACCAGCAGTGGCAGGCCCGCCGCGAAGCGGCCGTGGTCCAGGGGGTCGGCACCCTGCTGCCGGTCTTCATCGACCGGGCGCACAACGCCGAGCTGTGGGACGTGGAGGGCAACCGCTACATCGACTTTGCCTCCGGCATCGCCGTGCTCAACACCGGCCACAACCACCCCAAGGTGGTGGCGGCGGTGCGCGAGCAGCTCGAGAAGTTCAGCCACACCTGCTTCCAGGTCACCCCCTACTCCGGCTATATCGAGCTGGCGGAAAAATTGAATGCCCTGGTGCCCGGCCCCACCCCCAAGCGCACCCTCTTCCTCTCCACCGGCGCCGAGGCGGTGGAGAACGCCATCAAGATCGCCCGCGCCCACACCGGTCGTAGCGGCACCATCGCCTTCAAGGGGGGCTTCCACGGCCGCACCATGATGGGCATGGCCCTCACCGGCAAGGTGGTGCCCTACAAGACCGGCTTCGGCCCCTTCCCGGGGGAGGTCTATCACCTCCCCTTCCCCGCCGATTACCTGGGAGTGAGTGAAGACGATGCCCTGGCCGCGCTGGATCTCTGCTTCAGCGCCGACATCGAACCCACCCGGGTGGCCGCCATCATCATCGAGCCGGTGCAGGGGGAAGGGGGCTTCTACCCCGCCTCCGCCAGCTTCATGCAGCGCCTGCGCCAGGTGTGCGACCAGCACGGCATCCTGCTCATCTGCGACGAGATCCAGACCGGTTTCTGTCGCACCGGCAAGACCTTCGCCACCGAATACAGCGGTGTCGAACCCGACATCATGACGCTGGCCAAGAGCCTGGCCGGCGGCTTCCCGCTCTCTGCCGTGGTGGGCAAGAGCGAGGTGATGAACGCCGCCAAGCCCGGTGGCCTGGGGGGCACCTATGCGGGCTCCCCCATCGCCTGCGCCGCCGCCCTGGCAGTGCTGGAGGTGATCGAGGAGGAGCGCCTGAACCAGAAGGCCCTGGCCCAGGGGGAGCAGATCAAGGCACGCCTGCACCAGCTGGCGACACGGTTTGACTGCATCGGCAACATCCGTGGCCCCGGCGCCATGGTGGCCATGGAGCTGGTGAAGGAGGGGGATGCCGAAAGACCGGACCCGGATCTCACCAAGCGGCTGGTGGCCGAGGCGGGCAAGCGGGGGCTGGTGCTGCTGGCCTGCGGCGTGCGTGGCAACGTGATCCGTTTCCTCGCTCCCCTGACAGCCCCGGCAGCCATCGTCGACGAGGGGCTCGACCTGCTGGAGCAGGCCCTGTCCGCCTCCCTGGCCTGATCCGGAAGACCGCGTTCGCCCACGTGCAAAAAAATGCGTTTTTGCTCCCTTGATATGCTTGTCAAGGGGGCATCACGAATGCACAATGCGCCGCCGTATTCAAGGACCGTCCGCTCATCGGAGCCCGGTTCTTTTTTTGCGCCAAACAAATCCATAACGAGGCCGGAACAGACCGGAAATGATAACGAGGTGGCACGCCATCTCACGACACCCGCTTCTTAGTGAGGAACTCCATGGGGCATATCATCGCTTTCCTGCCGGCCCGCGCCGGTCTGCGCCATCCGTCCGCATCCCGGACTGGCGCCCCCACCGTGCAGGATGACCTCACCGTCAGCCTGATCCCGTCAGCCAGCCTGCGGGGGATCGCCTGATGCACCCGCACCCCGCCGGTCTGAAAAAAAGCCTGAAACTCTGGCACGTGGTCATCATGGGGCTGGCCTATCTCACCCCCATGGCGGTGTTCGACACCTTCGGCATCGTCACCGAGATCACCGAAGGCCATGTGCCGACCGCCTACCTGCTCGCCCTCATCGGCATGCTGTTCACCGCCATGAGCTACGGCCACCTGGTGCGCAAGTTCCCCTCGGCAGGCTCCGCCTACACCTATGCCCAGAAGGTGTTCCACCCCTATGTGGGTTTCATGGTGGGCTGGGTCTCCCTGCTCGACTACATGTTCATGCCCATGATCAACATGCTGCTGGCCAAGATCTACATGGAGGCCCTCTTCCCCGGCGTGGCCCCCTGGACCTACATCCTGGCCCTGGCCGCCGTCATGACCTTCCTGAACCTGCGGGGCATCAAGCTGGTGGCGAACTTCAACAGCCTGATCGTCATCATGCAGTTCAGCATCATCGCCGTCTTCATCGGCCTCATCGCCTGGGGCGTGAGCCACGGCGAGGGGCTCGGCACGGTGGCGAGCAGCCGCCCCTTCTTCTCCGAGCAGATGCACATCAATCCCCTGCTGACCGGCGCCTCCATCCTCTGCCTGTCGTTCCTCGGGTTTGACGCCATCACCACCCTGTCGGAGGAGACCCCGAACGCGGATCGGGTGATCCCCCGGGCCATCGTGCTCACCGCCCTCATCGGCGGCGTGCTCTTCATCTCCGTCTCCTACTTCCTGCAGCTCTTCTTCCCGGACATCTCCCGCTTCCAGCAGCCGGATGCGGTGCTGCCGGAGATCGCCCTCTATGTGGGCGGCAAGCTGTTCCAGGCGGTGGTGCTGGTCTGCACCACGGTGGCGGTGCTCGCCTCGGGGCTCGCCTCCCACGCCGGGGTATCGCGCCTGCTCTACGTGATGGGCCGGGATCGCGCCCTGCCGAGCCGCGTCTTCGGCTACATCCACCCCACCTGGCAGACCCCGGCTCTCAACGTGCTGCTGGTGGGCATGCTGGCCCTCTCGGCGGTGGTCTTCGATCTGGAGATGGCGCTGGCACTCATCAACTTCGGCGCCCTGGTGGCCTTCACCTTCGTCAACCTGGCGGTGATTGCCCACTTCTATCTCAGACTGGGTCACAACAAGACCCTGAAGGATCACCTGCTGTTCCTCGCCCTGCCCCTGTGCGGCGCCGCCTGCATCGGGGTGCTCTGGCTCAACCTGGAGCCCGCCTCCTTCGAGCTGGGGCTGATCTGGGCCGCCCTCGGCGCCATCTACCTGCTGCTGCGCCTCACCGTGTTCCGGGTCCGCCTCGGCCGCCCCGAGCAGGACGCCTCCTGAGCAAAACCGGCGCCCCCAGGGCGCCGGTTTCACATGGCGGCAAAGCAGGACCCCGTCTGATGACAAGGTTGTCATCGACTTTCCGGCAGCGGTGGCGAAGTGATCGCTCACGGGGGGAACAAATTCCCCGCTGGCGGCCTTTTTCGCTTGTCTCCTCCCCCCCCTGAGGGCACAATACGGCGCCCCTTGAGAGCCGATGTTTCAACAACATCGGTTCTTTGCTTTTCTGGGGCACACCACCATTCACCAAGAGGCCGGCCATGTGCCGGAATTGATACCCAGATTGCCAAGCAATCTCCTGACGTTGTGAGGAAAAACATGGGGCATTTCACTGCTTTCCTGCCGGTCCCCGCCGGCGTGCGCCACGCATCTGTGCCACAGATGGGCGCCCCCTGTGTCCAGCGACGCGTTTCCGCGTCCCTGATCCCGTCCCATCTCGCCCACGGGGCCTGTGCAGAGGAGAAAGCGTGATGGCCGGTGCCAAGCTGCTCAAGACCCTCACCCTGTTCCAGGTCGTGGTGATGGGTCTGGCTTACCTCACGCCCATGGCGGTATTCGATACCTTCGCCATCGTCGGTGACATCACGGATGGTCGCGTGGCCACCGCCTACCTGCTGGCGCTCGGCGGCATCCTGCTGACCGCGTTCAGCTACGGCCACCTGGTGCGCCGCTTCCCGTCCGCAGGCTCCGCCTACACCTATGCCCAGAAGGTGTTCCACCCCTATGTGGGCTTCATGGTGGGCTGGTCTTCCCTGCTGGACTACATGTTCATGCCGATGATCAACATCCTGCTGGCCAAGATCTACCTGACCGCCATGTTCCCCACCGTGGAGCCCTGGATCTTCATCTTCGGTCTGGTGACCGTGATGACCTTCCTGAACCTGCGCGGCATCAAGCTGGTGGCGAACCTCAACGGCTTCATCGTCTTCATCCAGATCGCCATCATCGTCACCTTCCTCGGCCTCATCGCCTGGGGCCTGAGTCACGGTGAAGGGGCCGGCACCCTGATGAGCAGCCGTCCGTTCCATGTGGAGTCTGCCAGCATGCTGCCGCTGTTCACCGGCGCCACCATCCTCTGCTTCTCGTTCCTGGGCTTCGACGGCCTGAGCTCCCTCTCCGAAGAGACCCCGAATGCCGGCAAGGTGATCCCCCGCGCCATCGTGCTGACGGCCCTCATCGGCGGCATCATCTTCGTCACCGTCTCCTACAGCCTGCAGCTCTTCTTCCCGGATCTGGCCCGCTTCAAGGAGCCGGACGCCGTGCTGCCGGAGATCGCCCTCTACGTAGGTGGCACCCTGTTCCAGAGCGTGGTGCTGGTGTGCACCACCGCGGCCGTGCTCGCTTCCGGCATGGCGGCCCACGCCGGCGTGTCGCGCATCCTCTACGTGATGGGTCGCGATCGCATGATCCCGGAGCGGGTGTTCGGCTATATCCACCCCACCTGGCGCACCCCGGCCATCAACGTGCTGCTGGTGGGGGCCCTGGCCCTCTCCGCGGTCTCCTTCGATCTGGACATGGCCCTGGCCCTGGTGAACTTCGGCGCCCTGGTGGCCTTCACCTTCGTCAACCTCTCGGTGATCGGCCAATTCTGGGTCCGCGAGAAGCGCAACAAGAGCCTCAAGGAGCACCTGCTGTTCCTGGTGCTGCCGCTGCTGGGGGCCGCCACCATCGGCGCCCTCTGGATCAACCTGGAGCAGAGCTCCCTGGAGCTTGGCCTCATCTGGGCGGGGATCGGGGTCACCTACCTCTTCCTGCGCCTCGCCGTGTTCCGCATCCCCTTCCGTCAGTACGAGGAAGCGGCCGACGGCCAGTAAGCCATCTCGATCGCAAGATGCAAAGAGGGGAGCCCACGGGCTCCCCTCTCTTGTTTGCACGACGCATCGCCTTCTGCCGGGTTTCCCCTCAGTAGGTGCCCGTCTTGCGCAGCACGGCGCGGCCCGCCGCCTTGGCGGGATCGTCCACCACGTTCTCGACTCGCTGCTGGGTGTTCTTCGCCTTGTTGTAGGTCTCGCCCACACCGGCAGCCTCGGCGGCCTTGCGCTTGGCGTAGTCACCGGGATTGTCCACCGCATTCTCGACCCGCTGCTGGGTGTTCTTGGCCTTGTAGTAGGCGTCATCCACGCCGGTGGCTTGGGCCGCCTTGCGCTTGGCATAGCCAGCGGGATCGTTGACCGCGTTGTCCACACGCTGTTTGGCGCTCTGCGCGGAGCAATGGCTGTTGACCCCGGTCGCGCTGTTGACGGCCGAGCCGATCGCCACGTCTTTGGAGCTGCAATCGGAGGGCAGCACGGCGGCATGAGAGGAGAGAGAGGCCATCGCCAGGGGCAGGAGAAGAAGGGACCAATGTTTCATGACAGACTCGCAATTACTGATTAAATGACGAGGCAGTCTACTCCCATTGACTGAGTGGCGGCACAGGATCCACCAGTGGATGGCACCCCGTCCGTCAGTTTCTAACGCATCCCTACATTCGACAGACCAATTCACTTAAAACAACAAAACAATCAGAATTAATCACTACACTCCCATCTGGCCCGCCAATCCCGAGCCCCCTGTCACCAAAGCATCATAAAAGTGTCACTTTGTCATATTTCTGTCATAGAGCACTGCTGTAATGCGCCCGTCCAATTCAACGCAGACGTCCCAAGAGGCACCATGCAAAGCAAACCGTCATCCCCGCAGACCCGCGCTACCGGCCCCCTGTTCAACTGGCTAGCGGTGATCACCTTTGTTTACCTGATCCTGGTCGCCGTCGGGGCCGTCTCACACGGCTTT
Organism: Aeromonas sp. R6-1; assembly: GCF_040908165.1. Classification (NCBI taxonomy): domain Bacteria; kingdom Pseudomonadati; phylum Pseudomonadota; class Gammaproteobacteria; order Aeromonadales; family Aeromonadaceae; genus Aeromonas; species Aeromonas sp. R6-1. The sequence continues at coordinate 205,774 of NZ_JBFODF010000053.1, read as the reverse complement.
AAAGGGTTCTCCGGCGGCGCCGAGGGCGCGGCCCAGATCTTCGCCTTCGCTAACAACCCCTTCGTCGCGCTGCTGCTCGGCATCCTGGCCACCGCCCTGGTGCAATCCTCCAGTACCGTCACCTCGGTGATCGTCGGCCTGGTGGCGGGCGGCCTGCCCATGAGCATGGCCATCCCCATGGTGATGGGGGCCAACCTCGGTACCACCATCACCAACACCATCGTCTCCTTGGGGCACATCCGGGACAGAGGCGAGTTTCGCCGCGCCTTCGCCGCCGCCACCGTGCACGACTTCTTCAACCTGCTGGCCGTCTTCATCTTCCTGCCCCTGGAATTGATGTTCGGTCTGCTGCAAAAGAGTGCCGAGTGGCTGTCCGGTCTGCTGCTGGGCTCCGCCGACATGTCCATGAAGGGGATGGATTTCATGAAGCCCCTCATCTCCCCCTCCCTGGATCTCATCGACAGCGCCGTCGCCTTCCTGCCGGGCAAGGGCCCCGCCATCGCCACCATCGTCATCGGCATTCTGCTCATCCTGTTCTGCGTCACCGCCCTCGGCAAGGTGCTGCAACGGGTCATGGTGGGTCGTGCCAAGGAGCTGCTGCACAAGGCCCTGGGCCGTGGTCCCCTGACCGGCATCGCCTCCGGCACCCTGGTGACCGTCATGGTACAGTCCTCCTCCACCACCACCAGCCTGATGATCCCGCTGGCGGGCGGCGGCGTGTTCAACACCCGTCAGCTCTACCCCTTCACCCTGGGGGCCAACATCGGCACCACCATCACGGCCCTGCTGGCGGCCACCGCCATCAGCGGCGCCGGCGCCCAGCTGGCCTTGACCATCGCCTTCGTGCATGTGCTGTTCAACGTCTTCGCCGTGGCGCTCATCTATGGCGTGCCCTTCCTGCGGGAATTGCCCATCAAGGCCGCCGAAACCCTGGCCCGGGTCGGCAGCGAGAACAAGCTGCTGGCGCTGGGTTACGTGGCCGGGCTTTTCTTCGCCCTGCCCGCCCTGATGATGGTGGCCGTCAAGTAAATCCGAACCGGGGGCATCATGCCCCCGGTGCCTTGCCCGTCCGGTCACATCCTCCGGCATCCCCCCTCGCCCTCCCTCCCCGGCTGGGATAAGATGCCCCTTCATTGCACTCTGATTTCAAGGAACAGGAAAACCCGATGAAATTCATTCTGATAGCCCTTCTTATCGCCGGCGCCGCCTACTACTTCTACTCCAGCAGCAACAACCGGAAGCTGGCGGAAGAGAACGTGCGCAAGGGGGCCGAGTTCCTCGCCAGCAACCAGGAAAAACCCCTGGTGACCACCACCGCCTCCGGCCTGCAGTACGAAGTGCTGACCCCGGGCACCGGCACCGTTCACCCCACCGCCACCAGCAAGGTAAAGGTGCACTACGAGGGCAAGCTGCTGGACGGCACTGTGTTCGACAGCTCCGTCGCCCGTGGCGAACCCATCGAGTTCGGCCTCAACCAGGTGATCAAGGGTTGGACCGAAGGGGTGCAACTGATGGTGGAAGGGGAGAAGACCCGCTTCTACATCCCCGCCAACCTGGCCTATGGCGATCGCGCCGCCGGCAAGATCCCGCCGGGCTCAGTCCTCATCTTCGACGTGGAGCTGCTGGGCATTCAATAAACCCGCACGGGGCCTGCGTTGAGCTTGGAGGTGGCGCTGCGGGGCATCCCGTCAGAGGCCACGTCCGATGGACCCTGATCACAACGCCGGCGCACTGCGCCGGCGTTGTCGTTTCTGCCCCGGTCTCCCTCGCCCTGATGCCAGACTATCAACCAAAAGTGAAGGGTGCTTATCCATAAAGCCTGATTGTTAACCCATCAATAGGGGCAGATAATGACCACATCGTCAGCGGCATGTCGCCCTGGCCTCGGGTTGTCGGTGCGCCGCGCATCGGCACAACGCATATGGAGTCTGTCATGTCTATCGCCCCTGTCTGGTTCATCTCCCACGGCGCCCCGGATCTGGTCCTGCGCGATCAGCCCGCGACCCGGTTCCTGAAGCAACTGCGCCTCGAGGGTGCCAGAGGGCTGGTGGTAATCTCGGCACACTGGTTCAGCCGAAGCGAGCTGCAGATCAACGTCGAGCCCAACCCGGCCCTGATGTACGACTTCTACGGCTTCCCCGAGCCCCTCTACCAGATCCGCTGGCCCGCGACGAGCCCGCAATGGTTGCAGGAAGCGGTGAGCGATCAGCTGCTGCTGGCCGGCCTGCCCGCCACCCCGGTGCGCCGCGAGCTGGATCACGGAGTCTGGTCCCCCCTCTCCCTGATGGATCCGGACAGTGAACTCCCCCTGGTGCAGATCGCCATCCCGGCCAGCTTCACCCCGGCCCAGCTGTGGCAACTGGGGGAGGCATTGCAGGGGCTGCGCGAGCAAGGGATCGGCATCCTCGCCTCCGGCGCCATCACCCACAACCTCCGTGCCCTCGGGCCGGACGGCTCGCCGGTTCCCCAGTGGGCCAGTCAGTTTGCCCGCTGGCTGGAGCAGACCATGGCAGAGGGAGACAGGGGGGCGCTGGAAGATTACCGGGCCCGGGCGCCGGGCGCGGTGGAATCCCATCCCCATGACGATCACCTGCGCCCCCTGTTTGTGGCGCTCGGCGCGGCGGGGGCCGACAGACCGCGAAAGCTGCACGAGAGCTGGGATTACGGCAGCCTCTACATGGGGGCCTACCAGTTCGGTTGAGGGCGGGGCGGCCAGGCCGCCCTGCTTGCCGTGCTGCCGCCGACGCGCGTGGCGAAATTGCGGACTCGTTATAGCCATTTTCCGGTAGAATGGCCGCCATTGGATGAGGCTTGGCAGGGATGGCTGTCGCGTCGGGTGGCTAGATGAACCTATATCGAACACTGATCCTGCTCTGTCTGCTCTGCCTTCAACCTGTGCAGGCCCTGACCCTGCACAGCCGCTACGATCCCGCCCCGCTGCCTCCCCGCTGGTCGGAGGCGGAGCTCGGATGGCTGCGCCAGCAGTCCCAACTGCGGGTCGGCATCCTGCAAGAGGACTACCGCCCCTTCACCATGATCGCTCGCCAGCGCGTCGAGGGGCTCAGTGCCGACTACATCGACCTGCTGGCCCGGATGCTGGACAAACCCGTTGCCCTGAGCGCCTTCCCCGACAAGGCGCACCTGCTCCGTGCCCTGGCACGGGGGGAGATACACCTCGCCAGCCTCGGCAATCTCACCCTGGCGGACAGTGACACCCGGGCGATCCGCCTGAGCACCCCCTATTTCAGCAGCCCCCTCGTCTTCTCCGTGCCCAGACGTTATCGGGGGGCACTGCTCACACCGGGACAGCGGGTGGCCGCCGTCGGGGATCAGATAGACAGGGCGCGCTTTGGCCGCTACTACCCCACTCTCACCCTGGTGACCTATCCCTCCAACATGGAGGCGTTCGATGCGGTCTTCTTCGGCCGCGACGACATCCTGCTGGGGGATGCCCACGCCACCCACTACCTCAACAGCGAGCGCTTCGACAACCTTCGCCAGCGGGGCGAGGCCCCGCCCGAGCTGGCGCCTGCCGAGTTCCGCTTTGCCGTCCCGGCCACCGAGCCCGCCCTGCTCAGCCTGGTCAACCGGGGGCTGGCGGCCATCGACGACCGGGCGCGCAACACCCTCTTCACCCAGTGGAACGGGCCCATCCGCGACATGAACGAGCGAAGCGCCGATCTCTATGATGCCGCCGAGCGGGCCTGGATGCGGCAAGCGCCCCCCATCAGGGTGTGGCTGATGGACAACCTCTACCCCTATGGCGCCCTGGATCATGACGGCCAGCTGGTCGGCATGACGGTGGACATGCTGGACAAGATCCGCACACGTACCGGCCTCACCTTCGAGTTCGTGCGGGCAGACTCCGAGCGCCAGTTGGCAAAAGCCATGCAGTCAGGCGCCATTGACCTCATCGGCGCCATCTCCCAGCAGGTGGCCGAACACTACGGGCTGCGCACCTCGGTGCCCTACGCCACCGACAACATCTATGTGATCCTCACCCGCCAGGAGGAACAAGGGATCGACACCATCCGGCGTCTGGCGGGCAAGACGGTGGCGATGACGCGCCATGTGCCCCTCGCACAGAGACTGGAGGGCAGCCGCATCACCCAGGTGGAGAGTGCAGCAGAAGCGATGGAGGTGCTCGCCCAGGGACGGGTGGATGCCGCCATCGTGCCCCTCTATTTTGCCCGCCATGCGCTGGACAATGATCCCCAGAGCCCCCTGCGCATCGCCGGCCCCGCCGATGACGAGCCGATCCGGATGGGGTTTGCCAGCCTGCCCGGACAGGGGATGCTGATGGGGATCCTCGACAAGACCATCCTCGCCATCCCCCCCAACGAGCTCGCCATGATGAGTTACGAGTGGCGCAACCGCAAACTGCCGGTGCCCGGCTTCATGGATCGCCACGCCCACATCGTCTACCTGGTGTTCGTGGGGCTCCTCACCCTGGCGCTGGTGCTGCTCTATCGCAACCGCATGTTCAAGCGGATGGCCAGCGCCGAGCAGGCTTCCCGCCAGCAACTGGAGGCCCATGTCAGGTTCATCCGGGCACTGGGGGAGAGCCTGCCCCACCCCATCGTCGTGCGGGACAAGAGCGGCAAGGTGCTGCTGTGCAACAGCAAATACCTCACCCAGCTCGGCGCCGAGCCAAAGGCCATCCTGGGTCAGCCCTTCGCCCAGGGGCTGTCAGGGGTGCTCGATGCAGACAACATCGCCGTGCTGGAGCAGGACTTTGCCAGGGTATTGCAGGAGGGGCAGCCCATCTTTGCGGATCGCCTCTTCCATCACAGGGGAACCCAGAGCGACATCTATCACTGGATGGTGCCCTATTTCGACGGGGAGGGGGCCATCAGCGGGGTGATCGACGGCTGGATAGACATCACGGACCGCAAGCGGCTGGAAGAGGCGCTGCGCGAGGCCAAACAGCAGGCCGACAGCGCCAGCCGCGCCAAGAGCGACTTCCTCGCCACCATGAGCCACGAGATCCGCACCCCCATGAACGCCATCCTCGGCATGCTGGAGCTGGCCACCGAGGATCCCGCTCTCAGCCGTCACAGCGGCGAGCTGCTGCGCATCGCCGCCGACTCCGCCAACGGCCTGCTGGCTCTGCTGGGGGACAGCCTGGATATCGCCTCCATAGAGGCAGGCCAGATGACCCTGACGCCCACCCCCTGCGATCTCGCGCCCCTGCTCTCGTCCGTCACCCGGGTCTTTGCGGGCATGGCCGAGCAGAAGGGACTGATCTATGAGGTCAAGCTGCCCGACACCCCCATGCCAAGGGTGCTGATCGATCCCCTTCGCCTGCGCCAGATCCTCTTCAATCTCATCGGCAACGCCATCAAGTTCACCGAGCAGGGCCGGGTCGCCATCACCGCCACCCTGACCGGGGGCGAGCAGCCTCCTGTGCTGCACCTCATCATCACCGACACCGGAGCCGGCATTCCCGCGGACAAGCTGCCCAGGCTCTTCACCCCCTTCTATCGCGCCCACGGCCAGGGCCAGTTCCCCGGCAGCGGGCTGGGCCTCAATATCGCCCGCATCCTGTGTCAGATGATGGGGGGGGAGATAGCCGTTCACAGTCAGGTCGGCGAAGGCACCCGCCTCGAGATAAGGCTGCCCCTCACGCTCGCCCAGCAACCCCCCGCCCCGATCACGGCAATCCCGGCGCCCCAGCCCCAGCCCCACCAGGCTCAACCCCTCCCCCATCGGCTGCATATCCTGGTGGTCGATGACAATCACGCCAACCAGATCCTGCTGCGCCAGCAGCTCAAGCATCTGGGACACGACGTCAGTGTACGCAGCAATGGCCTGGAGGCCCTGCGCGCCCTCGCCAGCCACCCCTTCGATCTGGTCATCACCGACTGCCAGATGCCGGTGATGGACGGCTTCGAGCTGACCCGCAACCTGCGTGCCCTTGGCCATGACCTGCCCGTCTGGGGCTTCACCGCCCATGCCCAGCCTCGCGAGCGGGAGCTTTGCCTCGCCGCCGGCATGAACGACTGTCTGTTCAAGCCCATCGGCCTCGCCCGTCTGCGCGCGGCGCTGGCCACCCTGGGGCCAGCGCCCTGAATACCGCCAGCCCTTCCTCCCGTCATGTCGCACGGGCGCGGCTGAGAGTGCGACTGAGAGTGCGACTGAGAGTGCGGCATAAAGGGTCGCCCACAGAAACAAGAGACAAGAGACAACGTGGACCAGCCATGGATACAAGGCCGGTGGCGGTTCGAGCCCGATATAAAAAACCGACACCAGGGTGTCGGTTTTTTATATCGGGAGGTGCGCCCTGCCTTCCTGTCACGCCAGTCTGGCGCCGGGTGAAGCGGGCGTCACGGGGAGGATCAGTAGAAGATCCGCTCCCCTCGCTCGCTCATCTTGAGCCAGACCGGCTTGGTGCTGGTCTTGTTCCAGATGCGGTGCAGGTAGCTGTAGAAACGGGCGCGATCCCGGCGAAACAGCATCACCGGGAAGGCGAGCAGACCCGCCATCAGGACGAAGATGCGGCGAAGGATTATCTGAGTCAGGGAGAAGGGATGAAACATGATGTAACGCCTCACTGGTAAGACCACTGAACAAAGATTACGCCAATCATTGTAGGATTACTACACCGACAGCGCCATTTTTTGATAAAAAATGGGGCTAAAAGCCTAAAAATGAAACCGGGTTACATTCTTTAACTAAAAAACAACAAAGGTGGCAAAACGCGGCCCCTGTTCCAGAGTTAACGAGGACTGGACCAGAACGGGGGAACACAGGATGAAACTTGCAGATGCGGCGCTGCTGGGGGCATTGGGCGTGCTCGCCTGGAGCCAGTGGCAGGAGTGGCGGCTCAATCGTGACGATGCCATCGACATCCCCTATCACGGGGTCCCCACCGCCAGCCTGTGGCAATGCGGTCTGCTGATAAAGGAGATGGCCGCACTGGCAGAACAGAGGGGCGAAGAGAGGTCCGGATCCAGGGGCGAGGCATTGGCCGAGATGGATCAGCATCTGCACAAGACGTGGCAACGGGAGGGTTGTTCACGGCTGACTGACATGCAATGAAGCATCATCCTGGGCCGCCATGGCGGATGGACAACGTCAGTGACGTGGAAAACAGGGAGAAGATGGAGGCACGTTCCGGAGTCGAACCGGACTAAACGGATTTGCAATCCGCTGCATAACCGCTTTGCTAACGCGCCATGCTGACAAGGCATTGCCTTGAGAGTGATGTCCATGGTTGGTGCCATGGAGCATTGGAGCGGGAAACGAGACTCGAACTCGCGACCCCGACCTTGGCAAGGTCGTGCTCTACCAACTGAGCTATTCCCGCATGACTGCTTGCGTGCCAGTTGCCTGACAACGAGGCGCATTATACGTACCCCGAGCCCGGGCACAACCCTTTTTTCTCACTTTGAGCCCTTTCCCGTGCTGTTTGCTCACCCTTTAGACGCCTTGGTCGAAAATCCCCCCGCTCCCTGTGACCCGACGAGCGAATTTAAGATAAAGCCATTGAAATAGTTAGCCTTTAGTCAGAAACTCATCGCGCTTAGTAACTGGATTCTCAATTGAAAATCATGCGATGAAATGGAACTTCAGGCCTCGGGGGCTCAGACCGCAGCTGATGCTGGCTTTTTTCATGTTGGGCCTGGTGCCCTTCCTGGTCGTCACCCTGTTTTTCCTCTACAGCCACGGCAAGGATCTCACCACCCAGACCTCCAACCATCTGGTCTCGGTGCGCAACATCAAGAAAAACCAGCTGCAAGACTACTTCGGCAACCTCAAGGAGCAGATCATCAACTTCTCCCAGCAGGACTTTGCCGGCAACAGTATCGGTCGCTTCTACGGTTTCACCGGTGCCTTCGAGAAGCTCGGCACCACGCCGCAGGAGGCCCGTGCCCGCGCCCAGGCCCGCTATGTGCCGGGCTCCTGGGACAAGCTGCAACAACCTGACAGTCAGGTGGAGATAGAGCCCTCCATCAGCGCCCTCATCCTGGCAGACGAGATGTATGGCCGCGTCCACCAGCGCTTCCATCGCGGCTACGCCGACATGGTGCGCAAATCCAACTACAGCGACATCTTCCTGGTCGACCTCAACGGTGACGTGGTCTACTCGGTCACCAAGCAGGCCAACTTCGCCACCAACCTGCTCTCGGGCCCCTACCAGTCCAGCGGTCTTGGCAACACCTTCGCCAAGATCAAGCGCCGCCTCGATGGCGGCCAGAAGCCCCAGCAGATCTTCGAGTTCACCGATTTTGGCCGCAACGAGCTGACCGGCCAGGTGGTCGCCTACCTCGCCGCTCCCGTGATGCAGTACGACTATGTGCGCGGCGTGGTCATCTTCGAGCTGCTGCCGGACAAGCTCAACCAGATCATGGCGGAGCGGGAGGGGCTCGGCGCAACCGGCGAGACCATTCTCATCGGCCCGGACAAGCGGATGCGCGCCAACGCCTGGCTCGCCCCCGAATTCAGCGTGGAGAACAGCTTCAGCCCCGACTTCCGACCGCTGCAGACCCCCCTCATCATCAAGGCCCTCTCCGGGGAGCAGGGGGTCGGCCCCTTCCTCTCCTACCACGATGACGAGGTGCTGGCCGCCTATACCCAGGTGAAGGTGTTCGATACCGAGTGGGCCTTCATCGCCGAGATCTCCACCAGCGAGGCCTATGCCCCCATCCGCCAGCTCGAGACCCTGGTGATCCTGCTGGGGGCTGGCTCACTGCTGCTGCTGATCCTCTTCTCCCGCTGGCTCTCCCACTCCATCACGGCGCCCCTGCGATCCCTCACCGCCGCCGCCGAACAGGTGGCTGACGGCGCCCTGGATCACCCCATCACCATCCCCCGCACCGACGACGACATCGACCGGCTGGCACAGGCGTTTCGCCACATGCAGCGCTCGGTGAAGGACAAGATCGAGCTCATCGAACGCCAGACCCAGGAGCTGCAACAGCAGGTCAAGCTGACCCACAAGCAGAACCTCAGCCTGCAACAGGCGGACAAGCTCAAAGACGAGCTCCTGGCCAACACCTCCCACGAGCTGCGCACCCCCATCCACGGCATCAAGGGGATGGCCGAGTCCATGCTCGCCAGCCAGCAGGACCTGACCGAAGGGCAGCAGAAACAGCTCGGCCTCATCATCAAGAGCGCCGACGGTCTGGCGCGCCTCGTGGACGACTTGCTCGACTACCACCAGATGCGCTACGGCCAGCTGGAGATCCACCCCCAGCCGGTCTCCTCCAAGGGGGTCATCCGGCTGGTGCTGGATCTCTGCCAGCACCTCGTGCAAGCCAAGCCCCTCACCCTGGTGGACAAGAGCCCCGCCGAGCTGCCCCCTGTGCTGGCGGACGAGCAGCGCCTCGAGCAGGTGCTCTACAACCTGGTGGGCAACGCCATCAAGTACACCCCCCAGGGCAAGGTGGTGCTGAGCGCTTTGGTGGAGGGCAACTTCCTGCGCATCAAGGTGACCGACACCGGCATCGGCATCGCCAGGGACCACCTGGAGCACATCTTCGAGCCCCTGGTGCAGATGAGCCCGGAAGTGAGCAAGCAGGGAGCGGGCCTCGGTCTCTCCATCACCCGCCAGCTGGTGCACCTGATGGGGGGGGAGCTGTTCGTGGAAAGCGAGCCGAGCGTCGGCTCCACCTTCGCCTTCACCCTGCCGCTGGCCAGCGGCAAGGCGGGCAGTCTGACCCTCGACAGCCGCCAGATAGAGCACCAGCTGGTACGCCAGCAGCCCGTCATCCTGCCGGACTGGGAGAGCGAGGATCTGCCCCCCCCGCCGCAAGATGCCCCCGTCATCCTGGTGGTGGATGACGAGCCCATCAATTTGCACATACTGCGCCACCTGCTGCAGCCCTGCGGTTATCGCATCCTGCCCAGCAGCGACGGCCACGACGCCCTGACCAAGCTGGCTCAGGAGCCGGTGGATCTCATCCTGCTTGATGTGATGATGCCCACCCTCTCGGGCTTCGACGTCTGCCGCCGTCTGCGCCAGCAGCACCCCAAGGAGAAGCTGCCGGTGCTGCTGCTCACCGCCCTCAACCAGCCCAAGGAGATTGAAGAGGGTTTCAACGCCGGGGCCAACGACTATCTGGTGAAACCCTTCTGCAAGGAGGAGCTGTTCGCCCGGGTGAGGGCCCTGCTGGAGGCCAGCGCCGGGCGCGCCTCCCTGGTGGAGAACCGCCTGCTCAAACAGGAGATAGAGCACCGTCTGCTGCTCCAGGAGCAACTGCACCAGGATCAGGAGCGGCTCCTCGCCCTGCTTGGCGAGGGAGCCGACCCCATGGTCTTCCTCGATGAGCAAGGAGGGGTGCTGTTTGCCTCCCGGGCCCTGGCGCGCCTGCTGGGTCAGGAGCCGGAAGCCATGGAGGGGCAGATGCTGGACGAGTGGCTGGCCGCCCCGCTGGCAAGCCAGTGGCCCGACATGACCGCGCAGCCGGAGCGGGAGCTGGACTTCCTAGTGGCGGGCCAGCGAGACACCCTCAACGCCCGCGCCCTGCCCATCAACCTGGGGGGGCAGCACGCCTATGCGCTGACCCTTGGCACCGAACCGCGCCAGGACGACAATCGCATGGCTGCACTGGAGAACGCCCTCAAGAGCCTCTCTCGCCAGGCCATCATCGAGGATGGCCAGTTGCTGGGGGAACTGAGCCGGCTGGGAGGGGAGTTCAGGTCGCTGGCCGACGATCTCATTCGCCAGCAGGATGACGAACCTCTGCGCCGCGCCCTGGTGGACACCATGCGTCTCACCCTGGAGACCTGGCAGCAGAGCACCGGCAAGGGCAAGATAGTGCTGGCGGAGAAGAGCAAGCTGTGGCGGGTCTACATGGACCGCTCCAGTCCCCAGACCCGCACCCTCGACAAGTACCTGAACCTCGACACCCTGCCCAAGGCACCGCGCTGGAAGACGGTGGTGGCCAGCGCCGAGTACGTGCTCAAGCACTGCGCCCTGAACGAGGTGCAGCACCAGAGTCTGCACCAGAGCACCCAGCGCCTTCGCCAGCTCGCCAGCCGCAAGGCATGAGTCTCCAACCCGCAGCCACGTTGCTCTGATGATGGCTGCGGGATAGAAAACCAAGCACCAATGGCCAGTCTGGACACATCGACTCGCAGGCTTTCTGCACCTCTCAGGGGGATCGCGATGGCTGAGCTCGCGGGGTCGGCCAGATGACCCTGCAGGTGCGGGCCCATGCCCCATCACCAGGTTGGTGATGACCCCGGGAGACCTGTCTGGGCCGGCAAGTGGCTAATCAGGTGAATGGACATTCGAGCGAATGAGGTGAGACTTCGCGACCCCGTGACCATCGGCCCCAAATCGGAAAAGACATTGGGAGATGGCTGAGCCGGGGGATGGACAGAGATGAGATAGAAATGACAAACCCGCGACGGACGCGGGCTTGAGGGGAATAAATGGCGGAGAGACAGGGATTCGAACCCTGGGTGGCATTGCTGCCACAATTGATTTCGAGTCAATCCCGTTCGGCCACTCCGGCATCTCTCCACGGGCACTCATATTGACCCAACCCTAGCCGGGAAATCAATGTAAATCTCGTTGCAGATCAGACGACTGGCGATAAAACCGCCATCCGGCGATCCCGCCCCTCCCAACGCCAGTGACTTTCACCCGGCAGCGCCTCCTCGCTCACTGTCTCCACCCTGTACCCGGTTCCGGGCGGGTGAATACGGCGAGCCTGATGGGCCAGTGACACCCTGTGACGCGCTCGCCACCGCCCTCCCGGCAGTCATGGTGCCGGACTGGTAATCCCCGCGGGATTCGTTGACAATCTCTGCTCATTTTTTGGAAGGGAACCCGTCCCTCGCCCCAGCCGATAGGAACAACCATGTTCAACACTCGTATCGTCTCACTGCTGCTGGCCGCCGCCAGCCTCTGGGCCGCACCTGTCTGGTCCAACACCTATCCCCTGCCGCCAGCGGACAGCCGTCTCATCGGCGCCCTGGAAGATTACATCGTACAGCCTGGCGATCATCTGGAACTGATCGGCAAGCATACCCGGACAGGCTTTCTGGCACTGCTCGAAGCCAATCCCGGCGTAGACCCCTATCTGCCCACCCCGGGCACCCGGCTCACTCTGCCGACCCAGATGCTGCTGCCCGACGTGCCGCGAGAAGGCATCGTCATCAACCTGCCTGAACTTCGCCTCTACTACTTCCCCAAGGGCAAGCAGGAGGTGATGGTGCTGCCCATCGGGATCGGTGACATCGGCCGCGAGACGCCGGAGATGACCACCACCGTCATTGCGAAAAATCCCAACCCGACCTGGGTGCCCGGCCCCATGGTCCGCAAGTCCTGGCTGGAGCAGAAGGGGATCGATCTGCCCGCCGTGGTCCCCCCCGGCCCCGACAATCCCCTCGGCAAGTTCGCCATGCGTCTTGGCTATGGCAACAAGGACTACCTCATCCACGGCACCAACAAGGATTTCGGGGTCGGTCTGCGAGTCAGCGCGGGTTGTATCCGGCTGCGCCCGGATGACATCGAAACCCTGTTTGGTCTTGTTCCCGTCGGCACCCCGGTCCGGGTCATCAACCAGCCGGTCAAGATGGCGGTGGAACCCGACGGTCGTCGCTGGCTGGAGGTACACTCCCCCGTCTCTCGCACCGAAGCGGAGATGGCACAAGGGGCGCCGCTGGTGCTCTCCCCCGAAGCCGAGCAGTTCATCGCTGCCCCCGACATCGACAGTGCCCGGGTGACCGCCCTGCTCGAGCGCAAGAGCGGGCTGCCCAAACCCGTGAGCGGCTGAAGGCCTGACCATCATGAACAGAATCAGTCATGTGGTTTGCCTGTTGCTTCTGCTGCCTGGCTCCGCGGCGATGGCGGACATCCTCTGGATGCACAACGGCGATCGAGTGAGCGGGACCATAGAGGAGATCACGGACGAGCAGATCCGCATCAAGCCCGCCTACAGTCAGGCCATGACGGTCCCGCGCCGCGCCATCAAACGATGGCGTCTGGACAAGCAGGAAAAACCCAAGCCGCTCACCAAGACGGGGATCCCCCTGCTGGACTCTCCTGACGAGGCCAATGCCTGGCTGCTGACAGGGAACGGGGATCTCAACATCAAGCTCAAGGAGAACACCAAGAAGACCAACAACGTCAATCTCAAGGTCTCCACCGAGTTTGCCAATCTGGACTGGCGTTACAGCCTGGATGGCGAGTACATCTACGAAACGGCGAACAACATCACCGACAGCCACGAATACAAGCTCAAACCCAAGCTCGACTTTTTCTTCGACGATCACTGGTTCCTGCGCTCTTCCGTCGACATCGATTACAACATGATCGATGCCGGCTATCTGGAGATTGACTATGCCTCCGGCCCCGGCTACCGCTTCTGGAATGACAGGCAACGCCGGCTGGAGCTCATTACCCAGCTCGGTCTGGAGCGGGCCTATTTCAGGCCGGAGGTGTGGAGCAATTCCGACCTGTTTGACGACAGGATCATCAATTACCCCTTCGTCAGCCTGGGTTGGGACTACCGGCAGCCCTGGACCCTCTGGGAAGAAAAATTCGAGCTGTTTGGCAAGGGCAGTTATGAAAAATTCGTCGATCAACCCTCCCCCTACCTGACCAGAAAACAGTCCGTCAGCGGCAGCCTGGGCCTCAGGTACTATTTCAACGATCACCTGCGCCTCTCCTGGTCAAGCGAACTGGATTGGGACGATGCCTGGCTCGACTACCATGGCCTGAACATGGATGTGAGCGAGAAGGAGTGGCGTCACCTCATCACCCTGGGGGCGAGTTTCTGACCCGCCAGAAACGACACAGGCCCACCGAAGTGGGCCTGTGTTCATGGACGCAAGACGAGCGCGTCAGAAATAGATCCGGGTGACCGACTCGATGACGCAGCCAGGGCGACGGATCCCCTCGATCTCTATCTTGATCTCCTTGAGGAGCTCGATGCCTCCCTTGATGGGCGTGACACGCGACAGCTTGGTACGTGCACGGATGTTGCTGTCCACCTTGATAGGATAAGGGAAGCGGACCTGTTCCAGGCCGAAATTCACCACCATGCGAGCGGTCGGGAACTCCGGCGTGCTCTCGTCCACCGAACCGGTCAACTGGGGCAGCAGGGCCAGAGTCAGGAAGCCGTGGGCAATGGTGGTCTTGAAGGGAGACTCGGCTGCCGCACGCTCGGGATCGGTGTGGATCCACTGATGATCGCCGGTCACGGTCGCGAACTGGTTGATCAACGCCTGGGTGACCTGCAACCACTCACCTACATGGGTCTCTTCACCGATGCGGGTCTGCAACTCGGCATAGAGTGCCGCCGCTTCGCCTTCGAGCTCCACCACGGGATCCTGCGCCAGGGCAGGCTGGCCATTCGCGACCTGGGTGACTCTGGCAGCCTCTTGCTGGCGGGCATCCTGTGACTCCCCCTGCAGATCCAGCACTCTTCCCAGCAAGGGGTGAAGGTGTGCCTTTTGCTGAAACTCACGCCAGTAGTCGCGGATCGCCGGAGAGAGCCAATCCTTGAGCTCAAAGGGGTGTTGCGCCAGAATTTCGCGCTTGTGCTTCAGAAAATCGACAACTTTCATTTACCGATCCCTATTCGATTCAAAGCCTGTAAAGAGGTCTAACCAGTCCTATTTTATGAAAGTTTCATCAGCAAGTACAAAAAAATCTCGGCGTACACCTGTACCAGGCGCGAAAGTGGTCACTAACATGCGAGCAAACACGGGCAGGAAAACGATTGAATGGAAGGCTGCAAACGAATCAACATCTGATCTGAAAAAGAGACAGGGCCCGTGTCGCCACTGATCCCCGTCCTCGATCATCTCCCCTGGGCTGTCCACCAGGTCTTGCGCTGCCCATCGTCCAGGAAACTCCAGGCGAGGATCCGGCTCACCTTGTTGCCTTGCGCCATGTCGAGCACGCAAACCTCCCGCGCCCCCACCCGAGCCAGCGCCTTTCGTGCGGCAGGCAGATTTTCCTTTTTCGACACCAGCGAGCTGAACCAGAGGCATTGGCTGGCAAACTCCTTGCTCTGCTCTATCATGGCCGCCAGAAACGCCGCCTCGCCCCCCTCGCACCAGAGCTCGGCCTTCTGACCGCCGAAATTGAGCACGGGCGCCCCGGCCACTGCCTGGCCCTTGCCCAGGTTGCGCAGCTTGCGCTCCGTCCCCTTGCTCGCTTCCGCCAGAGAAGCATGAAACGGCGGATTGCACAGAGTCAGGGCAAAATGCTCCTTCGGCCCCAGGATCCCGCGAAAGACATGCTTGGGGTTACCCTGATGACGGCATGTGATCTGGTTGCCCAACCCATTGCTGGTGGCCAGCAGGGTCGCCGCCTTCACCGACACAGGATCGATGTCTGAGCCCACGAAGCGCCAGCCATACTCCCGGGCGCCCAGCAAGGGATAGATGCAGTTGGCCCCGACACCGACATCCAGCACTCGAACCTGCTTGCCCGTCGGTACGCATCCCGCGCTCTCGGCCAGCAGATCCGCGGCTCGATGCAGGTAGTCTACCCGGCCCGGAATGGGCGGGCAGAGATAGCCGGGGGGCAGATCCCAATGCGCAATGCCATAGTGCAGTGCCAGCAATGCCCGGTTGAGCGTCTTGACGGCGGCCGGATCGGCAAAGTCCAGGGTTCGGGTGCCGTGCTCGTTGGTGAACACGAAAGGCGTCAACGCCGGGGTACGCTGGCAGAGCGCGTCGAAGTCGTAGGGTGCCTGATGGCGATTGCGCGGGTGCAATCCGGTTTTCTGCTGGGGTGTCATGCTGGACCTGCCGAGGATCAAGGGGGCCACACTATAGAGAGTCGACCAGGGAAAGTCTAAACGAGGGTCATAAAAAACCGGGCCCTGAGGGCCCGGTTCAAGTGAGGTTGGAAAAACAGTCCGTACTGCGAGCCGTTTGTCCAGCCTGACTCAGATGTCTATCCGGCGTGCCTGCCAGAATTTGCTGCGCCAGTAACTGCTGTCGAGCTTGGAGCGTGTCACCCCGGCGCGGGTGGAGGCATGAATGAATTCGCCATTGCCGACATAGATGCCCACGTGATTGAGGCGGCGGTTGATCTTGAAGAAGACCAGGTCTCCTTCGACCAGATCCTGTTTGGAAACCCGGGTGCCTTCATGGACCTGGGAGCGGGTATCGCGGGGTAATTCGATGCCGACGGCATTGCGGAACACTTCACGGGCGAAGGCGGAGCAATCGATGCCTCGCTGGCTGCTTCCTCCCATCCGGTAAGGAACGCCGCGCCACTCTTTGTATACGGTCAGGATTTCGTTGACGTCAGGGGTTGGTGAAACTTCGGGTTCAATCACGGGTTCCATCATGGAAACCTCGATCTTGCTCGCGACCTCGGGTTGGGGTGCCGATGCACAACCCACCATTCCGAGCGCGACCAGCAGTAGCATCAGGTGGCGCAATCCTTTATCCCCGCAAAAAGAGTGAAACTTGTTAAAATGCAGCCCGAAAGGGCAATTTATAAGGCAACAGCACCCGACTATATCCAAGAATTCTATCGAGGCAAGCGAAAATCCCAATCGACCTCACATTTTTGCAAGGAAATGCTCTGTTTAGCGCAATTTATGTGATCATGCCCAAACAATATACAATCTTGAAAGCATCGGTTTTGAGCGCATCAAACGGACTGTTATCGCTATTTCACCCCCATTTTTAAGTGAAATATTATGCTATCTGCGGATCTCTATTTGTTAAATACGGCAAGCGTTGATGCAGACCTGGTGATCAGGTTGGCATCCGAACTCGCCCCGGATGAACGCCGTCACTGGCACGAGATCCACCAGGCGGGTCGCCAGCATGAGTACCTGCTCGGCCGGGTGCTGCTGCGCCGCCTGCTGGCCGAGCGACTCCATTGCCGTGCCGATGCCCTGACTTTTGGCATCGGTGCGCATGGCAAACCGACACTGCTCAGTCATTGCTGGCAGTTCAACCTCAGCCACAGCGGAGAGTGGCTGGTGATCGCCCTCTGTGAGGAGGGCCCCCTCGGGGTGGACATCGAGATGGGCTTGCGTCACCGCCCCATACTGCCGCTGGCCAAACGCTTCTATGCGCCAAGCGAATACCAATGGTTGAACACCCAGCCCCGAGAGGAGCAACATTCGGCCTTCTATCGACTATGGTCTCGCAAAGAAGCTGTGCTCAAGGCGCATGGCGACGGCATTGCCGCCGGACTCGACAAGATCAGCTTCCTTCCGGAGCAGGCATGGCAGCTCAATAATCACCTCGACAATCGCCACTATGAAATCCGTGACTGGCCCACGGGCAGCGGATGGCTCAGCCTGGCTGCCCCGACCCGCCGGGTCGATGCCCATCTGCTGGACGCACGCTTGAATTCCACCCCGCTGGACCCCATGTTGATCCACACCATTTTTCGAGAGTCAGCCTCATGATCGTCGACATCACTCCCCAGAACTTCCACGCAGAATTGCTCGATGCGTCCATGAAAAAGCCGGTCGTCATCTATTTCCACGCGCCCCAGATGCCGGAGTGCCAGGCCATGACCCCGCAAGTGGAAGCGCTGGTCGGCCCGGCCAATGCGGCGGTGACCCTTGCCAAAGTCGACATGAACGACCCCCAGCTGCAACCTCTGGCCAGCCAGCTTGCCTTGCGCGCACTGCCAGCGCTGGTGCTGTTCCATCAGGGGCGCCCGGATGAACAGGCCATTCTGGAAGGGCCGCAGGATGAAGCCACATTGCGCCAATATTTCGCCGCCTTTGCCCCCAAAGAGGAGGAGTTACTGCTCGATCAGGCAAAGCAGGCGCTGGAGAACGGGCAAGCCAATGTGGCGCACACCCATCTTGGCCAGGCCCATCGCCTCGCCCCCGAGCGTCACGACATCACGCTCTGGCTGATACAGGCCGCGCTGGATCTCAATCTCCTCGACGAGGCGCAGAGCCTGCTTTCGACCATCCCCATGGTGGCACAGGATGATCATTACCAGACCCTAAGCTCCCGCCTCTCGCTGGCGCTGCAGGCCAGCGACAGTCCTGAGCTACGCGCCCTGGAGCTGCGCCACGCTGAACAGCCGGATGACCATGCCCTCGCCCAGGAGCTGGCGGTGCTTTACAGCCAAGTTGGTAGACAGGAGGAGGCATTGGCCCTGTTGTTCACCATCCTCAAACGTGATCTCGCCTTTGGCGATGCCAAGAAGATCTATCTCGATGTGCTGGCAACCATGGGTGCGCACCCTGCAGCGCAGAGTTATCGTCGCAAGCTCTACAGCCTGCTCTATTGAGCGACAGGAAAATCAGATGAGGGGATGCCGATTCGTCGGCATTGCCTTGTCAGGCGGATATTAGCGGGAAAAAAAGCGGGTATTTGACGAATTTCAGGCAAAAAAAATGGCGCATTGAAATGCGCCATTTTTTCGCATGGATTACTTCTTGTAGGAAGTAGCCATGTTGTCGATGCGCTGGTTAGCACGCATAGCTTCTTGCTTGGCTTCTGCAACATCAGCAGCGATCTTGGACTGATCAGCACGAACAGCGCTAACATCTTGAGCCAGTTGGTCAACTTTGTTAGACAGATTCTGAACGGAAGTTTCCAGTTCGCTGGTGTTTGCACAACCGCCCAGCAGAGCGGACAGACCAACAACACCTACCAACAACATTTTTTTCATTTTTAAAAGCTCCCTTTAACTCGCCAGACGTTTAGCAAGCGGCGTGATTATGGCACAAAAAAATCATAGTTTGGATAGGCCTCATCACAGATAAATGCGTTAAAACCCTCATTTTTTTTTAGTTGCACACTTTCCGTACAAACTTTAAGCAAAAATGAGTGTCCCTGGATGAGGTTCGCACAAAGCGTAACCAAAATTTGGGCTTATTACAATTTCGTATGAGGCTCAGGCTGAACGTTCTGACAGCAATTGACGATATTGCACCAGATCTTCGATGGTCAGGACCGGCATCCGGTGCTGGCGACCGAAGGCCACCAGGTCCGGCAACCTGGCCATGGAGCCATCTTCCTTGGTCAACTCGCACAATACTCCGTAAGGTTTGAGCCCGGCGAGCTGCATCAGATCGACGGTCGCTTCGGTGTGACCACGGCGGGTCAGTACCCCACCCGTACGGGCGCGCAGCGGGAAGACATGGCCGGGTCGATGCAAATCGGAGGGCCGGGCGCCGTCGGCGATGGCCGCGCGGATGGTGGTGATGCGATCGGCGGCGGAGACCCCGGTGGTCACCCCCTGCGCCGCTTCAATCGTCACGGTGAAGGCAGTCTGATAGTGGCTGGAGTTGGCCTCCACCATCATCGGCAGCTCGAGCTGGCGAACCCGCTCGTCGGTCAGACAGAGGCAGACGATGCCGGAGCACTCGCGGATCATCATGGCCATCTGCTCGTTGGTCATGGTTTCTGCGGCAAAGATGAGATCGCCTTCGTTCTCGCGATCTTCATCATCGGCCACCAGCACACCCTGACCGGCACGCAGGGCGGCCAGCGCGGCTTCGACGCGAGCAATGGGATCACCGAATTCACTGAGTAGAGACTGATTCATGGTAAGACTCCTAAAAAAGACAAGGACCAGAATCAGGGCATGGAAAGGCAGACAGAAGTAGCCATGCGGCGGCCAACCCGGCAGGGTCTGGCCAGCAATATCTGTCTTATCCTCTTTCATCCGGACTATGACCGTCGGCTCCGGCATCTCACCGGATCTGCTGACCCCGTCCCGGATGAATGCCGGGTCGGGCGCTCGCGGGCTCCCCGAGTCACATCGGGATACCGCCGGTGGGGAATTTCGCCCCGCCCTGAGAATAAGCGCAGACAGCCTAAAGAAAAAAGACGCAGGATGCCAGCCAAAAACCCATCAAAGACAAACCGGGAGCTGGCTGCACTGCAATTTTCGCGCGAGCACCACCCGATACACGGCGCGCTGTCCTTTCTGATTTCGTTTGTGGCATAGTGCCAGCAAAAACGCGCGCGCCCGCGCAGACCGGGTGCCAACATCACAAACGGAATCATGACAGAGATGGAAAAGAAAATACTGCTGACCGATTGCCCCGACGCCAAGGGTCTCATCGCCAAGATCACCAACATCTGCTACAAGCACCAGCTCAACATCAACAAGAACGACGAGTTCGTGGATCACGAAAACGGCCGCTTCTTCATGCGCACCGAGCTGGAAGGGCGCTTCAACGACGAGACCCTGCTGGCCGACCTCGACGATGCCCTGCCTGCCGGCGCCCAGCGTCGTCTCGTCAAGGCGGGCAAGAAGCGCATCGTCATCCTGGTGACCAAGGAGACTCACTGCCTCGGCGACATCCTGATGAAAAACTATGCCGGCGCCCTGGACATGGACATCGTCGCGGTCATCGGCAACTACGACACCCTCGCCGAGCTGACCGGCAAGTTCGACATCCCCTTCCACTGCGTGAGCCACGAGGATCTGAGCCGCACCGAGCATGAGGAGCAAGTGCGCACGCTCATCGATGGCTACCAGCCGGATTACGTCATCCTGGCCAAATACATGCGTGTGCTGACCCCAAGCTTCGTCGAAGCCTATCCGCGCAAGATCATCAATATCCACCACTCCTTCCTGCCTGCCTTCATCGGCGCCCGCCCCTATCGTCAGGCCTTCGACCGCGGGGTCAAGCTGATTGGTGCCACCGCCCACTTCGTCACCGACGATCTGGATGAAGGCCCCATCGTCGAGCAAGACGTGATCCACGTCGATCACACCTTCAGTGCCGATGACATGGCCAAGGCCGGACGCGACGTGGAGAAATCCGTGCTGAGCCGGGCGCTGGAACTGGTGCTGAACGAGCGGGTCTTCGTCTACGGCAACAAGACCGTCGTGTTCAAGTAAGCGGCTGCGCGCCCCCAGAAAAAAGGCTCCCGAGGGAGCCTTTTTCATTGCGCGGCACTCACGGGTGCAGCGGCAGACCATTGACGGTCACGACCCCTTTGTCGAGCTTGAGCTCGGCCTGAAGCTGTGACTCCTGCGCCTTCAGATATCCCATGGCAGTGAATTGCTCCAGCATGGGGGCCAACTGGGGAACGGCCTGGCCCAGCTTCTCCCCAAGGTGGGCATGAAGCAGACCGGAGAGTGCCTGCATCCCCTCCTCGCTGCCCATCAACTGTGCCAGGGTGGTGGGCGCCAGTTTGGCCTCCCCTTGCAGGCTGACAGGCTCACCGTTCAATCGCGCACTCAGATCCGCCAGTTCCAGCGTGGCCCCTCTCTGGAGCATCTTGTCCAGCGCTTCCTGGATGGCCGCTTCGTCCACCCGTTTGCTGCTGGCCTCTTGCAGCGTCTGATACCCCTCGAGATCCAGCCCCTTGAGGGAGAGATCCAGATTTCCCTGGGTCAGCGCGAGCCGGTCTTCCTCGCTCTCCATGTTGAGGGTCGCCACCTTCATCTGATAGCGAGTGGAGAGCGTCTGAAGATCGTCCCCCGCCAGCTCGGTGGCCGTGGTCAGCCCCTCCAGCGTGATCTTGACGTTCCCCGGCTGGGTCAGGGAGAAGGCCGTGAGGGTCGCATCGCTGCGGGGAGAGAGCCAGAGCCCGCTGATCTCGGCCATGTCGGCACTGCCCTTGAGATCCGCCAAGGCCAGATCTGTCTTGCTCTGGGCATCGTGGACCGTCATCCCCAACCAGTGGGCGGTGAGATGGCCATTGCCGTCGAGATCCCCGCGATAGTCGCCGTTCAAGGGCAGGAAGGTGAACTCGTTGAGCCCCTCCTTGACCTTGAAGTCGCTCACCCAGAAGCGGGAGCTGTTGCTCATGGTCCAGAGGCTGCTCGCCGATTCTGCCCCCAGTTGCCACTGCTGCATCCCCAGGGAGGTCAGAATGGGCGCCAGCGTGCCCTGTGCGGTATCAAGCTGGAGGTGACTCTTGATATAGAGCGGCAACAGGCGGCTGTTGAACGCGAACTGCATCTCGATGGGTTCGCTTCCCGCCAGTTGGGGATCAAAACTCGCCAGCGTCTGGGGCGGCACCACCACCTTGAGTACGCCGTCGCGGGTAAACAGATTCTCCGTCTCTGGGCTCCAGGTGACTTCGATCCCGCTCTCCTGCTGCGCCCTGGCGATCTGCTCGGCCAGGATCCGGTCGAACGTATTGCCCGTGTACCAGCAGGCGCCAAGCCCTCCCACCACCAACACGGCTCCGACGGCCAAGGCCACTTTTTTCTTCATCAGTTCTGTTTCTCCACAATGGTTCAATGGCGGGTGCATGGGCGCACTCTACGGGGAGGATGGGCATCAACACAAGCCAGACAACGGCTTGGGGTCCACGCTCTGGCTGTCACAGCAGGGGGCTGAACAGGTAGAAGATGTTCTCAAGCAATTTTTTGTACCAGGGGCGGGCACGCCACCTGGTCAGTGACATGGGGGTCGCCTCCAGCATGTAGCCCTGCACCAGCTGGTTCATCTCGGCGACAAACACCGGGTTGTCGATGAGCAGGGTGATCTCGAAATTGAGCCAGAGACTGCGCCGGTCGAGGTTGACCGTGCCCACCAGGGCGAAATCATCGTCCACCAGCACGCTCTTGGTGTGTAGCAGTCCGGCATCATAGCGGTATATCTCCACTCCTGCCGCCAGCAGATCCTCCATGAAGGAGTTGCTGGCGTGGTTGGCCATCAGGGAGTCGTTGCGCGCAGGCAGAACTAACTGCACCAGCACGCCGCGGGCCGCCGCCGAAGAGAGGGCCGCAGCCAGCGGATCGTCCGGCACGAAATAGGGGGTGGTCAGCACCAGATGGTGACGAGCCTGGTAGATGGCGAGCAGCAGGCTCTGCTGGATACAGTCACCACCGACGAAGGGGCCGGAGGGAATGAGCTGGGCCCGATAGTTGGTCTGTGGCCAGGCTTCCGGCTCATGTTGCAGACTGTCGAGCAGCCGCTCGCCGGTCTCCATCTCCCAGTCCCAAACGAAGGTGGACCACATCAACGGCACCACGGGGCCCTGCACCCGGATCATGATGTCGACCCACTGGCCGACCCCGGCATCCTGCTTGAAGAAACGGGGATCCACCATGTTCATGGAGCCGGTGTAACCAACCTTGTCATCGATCACCACCAGCTTGCGGTGCATGCGCAAGTCCTGGCGCTGAAACGGGATGCGCCAGGCGCCGACCGGCAACACTTCCACGACTTTAACGCCGGCGGCGCGCAAGGTTTTGGGCCAGGAGGAGCGGAAGAAGGTCTTGCTGCCGATGGAGTCGAGCAAGACACGACAATCCACGCCGCGTGCCGCCACCTCCATCAACGCCTCGCACACCTCGTCCACATCCCCGCCGGGGTGCCAGATGTAGAACTCCAGATAACAGGATTGGGAGGAGCCCCGGATGTCGCGCACTATCTCCTCTACGATGCTCTTGGGCTTGTGCAGCAGGGTCATCCGGTTGCCCGAGAGCATGGGCATGGCCAAGCGCCCCTGGATCAGATCGTGGAGCGGGCGTGCCTTGCTGCCCACCTCGCAGCAGTGCTGGGGGAAGAGGCGCGCGAGCTGGCGGATCCAGATGGCGTAAGGACGGTACATGGCCTGGGCCCGCTCCGCCCGCTTGCGACCGAGGCGTATCTCGCCAAACAGCACGTAGAAACCGACCCCGGCGAAGGGGATGGCATAGATGAGGGCCAACCAGGCGAGGGATACCCCGATGGGACGTCGCTTCATCACCACCCGCAGGGAGATCCCTGCCACGATCACGGTGTGAAACAACAGCAACAACCAGCCGAGAAAGCGGGAAAACAGCAACTGAATGTCGTATTCCAGACCGTCGAGCAAGGCGACTCCTTGGTGTATTGGACAGATGGCACGGGCAGACCCCACAGGGTCGGGATGGTATGCTATGGGGCACACCCATTCTATCAGGTCGTTAGCATGATCCTGCAATCTATGCTGCTGAGTCTGGCCATGCTAGGTCAAGGCTCATATGACATCAATGAGCAGCAGATAAATCAGTACCTGCAGTCCCAGGTGCAAGTGGACAAACAGCTGGAATTGCCCGGCATCATCAAGGCCCATGTGCAACTCGAGCAGAGCGATGTGCAGATTGGTCGCCAGAGCCCGGATACCGCCAGGGTGTTTGGCAAAGGCAAGTTGAAAATCGCGCTCCCGGATCAGACCGAGTACGACGCGCGCCTCAACATGACCTATGAGGCGAGGCCCCGCTACGACAAGGCCAGGAGTGCGCTCTTCCTCGACAACATGAAGCTCATCGATTACAAACTGGAGCCTGCCGCGGCGGAACAGAAGTTTGGTTTCATGCTGAGGATGCTGCTGCAGAGCATGGAGAAACGGCTGGAGACCCAGCCTGTCTACAAGCTGGATGACAAGGATCCCAATCAGGCCTGGCTCAAGGAAAATCTGCTGGGGCTGGAGCTGTCACCAGGCAAGATCCACCTGCTGACCAAACCCCAATAAGACGTCAGTTGAAAACAGGCGCCTTCGCCTGACGCACCAGCAGCTCGATCTGGTAACCCTGTTCGTGCTGCTGGTGATAGAGAGAGTGGAGGGGCCCGTCGAGTTCATGCAGGGGAAGGTGGTCAAATCCCGCCTTGAGGTAGAAGGGTTTCTCGAACGGCAGGGCGTGACAGATCACGGGCTTGTCGGAAAGATCGCGGCAGGCATGCTGCAGCAAGCGGGACCCTAGCCCCAGGGACTGGTAGTGAGGGAGCAGACGAAAGCCGCACAAGTGGTAATAATCCTGTTCATCGCGCAGGCGCACCGCCCCCACCAGCCAGTGCGCGTCACGGACCACAAAAATCCGTTCTGCCAAATCCGGCACATAGTGGGAAAACGTCGTCTCGTAATAGTCTCTGATGAGGGAAAGATCCGCATCACAGTACTCTTCGAATCTGAGCTCCATCGCTCGCCTGCTTGTCATGCCCATTTCGCTCTGGCCATACCGGCCCTCTCCTGCTCGCTCGCTGGCTCCACGAAGAGATCAGACCAGAGTGGAGCAACAGCAAGATAACACGCCTTTAACTTACAAAAAAGCCAATAACTCGATGGAAAAGACGAGGTTGCGATCATCCGCCCCTTGACGCCATGAGCCGCGCCCCTTGTCCTGAGTGAGCACTCAGGTGGGACGTCCCTCTGCCATCACATTTCCAGCCTCCCCTGTTCACGGGCACTTGTTCTGCGCCATCCCGAATGCTTTACTCAACGTGGCTAACGAGGCTTAAGGAGCAAGCCGTTGAAAGCATGGATATTGCTGGGCATGATGCCGCTGTTTTCCCACGCAGCCCCGGCTCAGATACCGCCGCCGGCAGAGGTGGTGATCCTGACCCCGGAGACGGCTGTCTCCTCCCCGGTTCCCACGCCGCGTACCGTGGCGCTCACCACGGCGCCGCTCCCCTCCCCTGAACCCGCCAAGCCTGCAAGCCGTCAGATCCAGGTCTACAAGTCGGTACAAAAGAACGGGGTCATACGCTATTCCGACATGATGCCGGAGCAGGGTCACTACGAACTGCTGCTGTTCAACGACTGCTATGCCTGCGATCCGGCGTCCAAGGTCAACTGGCACACGACAGGCCTCTTCCTCTATGACTACGCCAGCACCATACAGGCGGCAGCCAAGACTTATCAGGTCGAGCCTGCCCTCATCCGGGCGCTGATCCATGCCGAGTCCGCCTTCAATCCCCTGGCCGTCTCCCGCAAGGGCGCCATGGGACTGACCCAGCTGATGCCCGCCACGGCGCGCGAGCTCGGGGTCGGCAACGCCCTGCTGGCGGAGCAGAACATCTTTGGCGGGGTGAAATACCTGGCGGGTCTGCTCAAGCAGTATGACGGCAATGTGGCCCTGGCCACCGCCGCCTACAATGCAGGCGCCGGTGCGGTGCAAAAACACGGCGGCATACCGCCCTATGCCGAAACCCGGGCCTATGTGGAACGAGTCAAGCTGCTGCATCAGCGCTACAAAGAGATGCTGAACGCCAAAGGGTTGTAGGACCGGTACGGTACAAGCACGGCGGCATCCCTCATTGGCCGAAACCCGGGCCTATGTGGAACGGGTCAAGCTGCTGTATCAGCGCTACAAGGAGATGCTGAGCGCCAAGGGGCTGTAGGACCGGTACAGTACAAGCACGGCGGCATCCCTCATTGGCCGAAACCCGGGCCTATGTGGAACGGGTCAAGCTGCTGCATCAGCGCTACAAAGAGATGCTGAACGCCAAGGGACTGTGATCATGCCGTACCCTATCGTTGGCATGGCGCCCTGCCCGGTATTCCTTCAGGCATAAAAAAACACGCCCGGGGGCGTGTCGATACCACACGTTAACTAGCAACACATCACTCTTTCGTGGCGATCACACGATAGGCCAATGCACCCAGAATGGCACCGACAATGGGGGCAACCCAGAACAGCCAGAGCTGGCCCACGGCCCAGTCACCGACAAAAAGCGCCACGCCAGTGCTGCGCGCCGGGTTGACCGAGGTGTTGGTCACCGGGATGCTGATGAGGTGGATGAGGGTCAGGCACAGACCGATGGCGATGGGAGCAAACCCGGCCGGTGCACGGCTGTCGGTGGCGCCCATGATGACGAACAGGAAGAAACCGGTCATCACCACTTCACACACCAGTGCGGCCAGCAGGCTGTAACCGCCGGGGGAATGCTCGCCATAGCCGTTGGAAGCAAAGCCGGCGCTCACATCAAAACCCGCCTGTCCGCTGGCAATGACATAGAGCACGCCACCAGCCACGATCCCGCCAAGCACCTGGGCCACGATGTAGGGCAGCACGTTGGAGGCCGGGAAGCGACCACCAGCCCAGAGCCCGACTGTCACGGCCGGGTTCAGGTGGCAACCCGAGATATGACCGATGGCATAGGCCATGGTCAGCACAGTCAGGCCGAACGCCAGGGCGACGCCCAGCAGGCCGATCCCCACATTGGGGAAGGCGGCAGCCAGCACGGCGCTCCCGCAGCCCCCCAGCACCAGCCAGAAGGTTCCCATAAATTCAGCAGCAAAAGGTTTCACTCTTGTCTCTCCCATGATGACTAACACGCGAACCTGAAAGGCTCATACGGACACTGTTATTGAACAGGCGCCATATTATGGGAGTGTGGCGGAGCAAGACGAAACCGACCCGATTCATCGCGGATATGTGATTAATGTCACAAGTTATTGATAAAGTAGAAAGATATTCCCCCGCCCGGAGCACTTCTCCATGGGAGTCCCATCGAGGGACGCGACAGATTGTGACCCGACCAGCGATTTTGCCAGCAGCTCCCCGCGCTCCCCTGCCAACACCAGAAGCCTTCCCCCGGGGATCAGCGATAACGGCCGCGCACCGATCCGCTGGCCCGCCCGGCCATGCGAATGAGGCTCTGACGGGTGTGGAAGTGGCAGAGCGCCACCCCGAGGGCATCCGCCGCATCCGCCTGGGGGGTGGCAGAGAGCTTGAGCAGGTGAGTCACCATGTGCTGCACCTGCTCCTTGGCGGCGCCACCGGTGCCCACCACCGCCTGCTTGATCTGGGTGGCCGAGTACTCGCTCACCGGCAGCAGGGCATTGACCGCCGCGACGATGGCACTTCCCCTGGCCTGGCCGAGCTTCAGGGCCGAGTCCGCGTTGCGCGCCATGAAGACCCGCTCGATGGCGAACTCGTCCGGCTTGAACTGGGTAATGATCTCGCTCACTCCGTCATAGACCTGCTTCAGGCGAGACGGCAGCTCCCCCAGATCGGTGCGGATGCAGCCCGATCCCAGATATTCCGCCTTGCCCGCGACGATGCGAATGACCCCGTAGCCGGTGATGCGCGAACCGGGATCGATCCCCAGAATGATGCTCATGAACGGAATACCCCGCCCACTGCGGTCAGCCATCTCATCTTCGACACCTTCTTCATTGCGATCTCTTGCCCTGCAGCTCTTGATGGCCGCCAAGATAACAAACCCGCCTTCGCTTGGCTCGCTCGCTGGCACCTTTCCCGGCTGACTGCGCAAGGAGCCACCATCTCATACAGTGCTCTGCCGCTTCTCTGGCCAGTGATGCCTGTTGGTGTCACCCAGCCCCTTGCCTCCGGGTCATCCCTTTGCCAGGGCGACGAGGCGCTCCGCCAGTCGATGGCTTTTCAGGTAGCTCTCGACCAGCGCCCCGTCTGCCCGCCCGACGTCAATCTGCCCATACCAGTGCTCGAGCATGGCGACAAAGCCTCGGCTCGCCAGCACGGGCTGCCAGTCGCCCGGTGCCAGGGTCTGCACTGTGTTATCTCGCGCAAGCAGGCCACGGGTGCAGTTCTCGATATGCAACGAGAGGTTGTCGCCATAGGCATCGATGCGCTCCTCGGTCATGCCGGCGCTGCGATTCATGCTGCCGCTCACCGCCATCTGCCCGCTCTGCCAGGCGACGCTCACCCCGGCCAGCAGCTCGGGCTGCTCACTGCTGCGTCGCAGCACCGCATGCAGCTCCCCGTCCGGCTCGCCGCCATAACAGCAGAGACTGTCGAGCACATGGATACAGTCGTCGAACAGAAACTGGCGAGGCACCCCTGGCAGGGCGTGCCTGTGCTTTTGCCAATGGAGCTCGGTCAGCGGCTGGCCACGTGCGGCGGCCATGGCGGGCAGATAGCGACGGTTGAAGCCGACAAATAGCGGGCAGTCCCTGGCGATGGCGAGATTGGCGAGCGCCTCCACCTCTCCTGCGTTGTCACACAGCGGCTTGTCCACAAAGGTGGGAATGCCGGCACGCAGGCACAGCTCCGCCAGTTTGCCGTGCACGGCGGTGGCAGCGTGGATCATCACCGCATCAGGTCGGCTCGCCAGCAGCGCATCGACCTCGGTAAAACACTCGCCAATCCGGTACTGGCGCGCCAGTTTGCCGAGCACCGAGGGACTCCGGGTACAGAGCAGCGGGGTGACTCGCTCGTCACTGGCAAGCAGCGGCAGATAGGCCTTCCGGGCGATATCGCCAAGACCAATCAGGGCAATGCGCATGGGCACTCCTCTCAAGGGGATAATCAGATAACTGCCTGCACGATCTCAGGATTTCCCTCGCAGATCCAGCCTTGGCGCCATCTCGCTCCAGGTGCCTTCTGATGCAATGCGGCATCGCCCCGCGACACCCTGGCCACCTTCCTCCATCGAAGCGCCCCCCGGCGGCGCGGCGCTTGAGCGGTAAACCGCGATAGCAAAACAGGCAGGGCGACAACTGTCGCCCTGCCTGTTACACCCGCACACACCGCCGCACTCGGGCGATTGGCGCTCTTCTCACGTCGAGTTACTCTGCCGATCCGGCCTGCTCTTTGGCATCCCGCCACTTGCCAATCCTGGCGCCCAGCTCGGCGCAAAGCATGGCGCTGACCATGGCACCTATCATCCGGGTCATATCCGACATCTCTGTTGCAACCGGAAGCAGGGGCACGATCAGGTTAAAGGCGATGAGCCCCATCACCAGCCCGAGCCCGCTGCCTACCTTCTCTCTTCGGGATCGCGTTGTTATCGCCATCTGATTGCTCCTGACTTGAACGTTCCACGTGACTCGCCCTTGCCAACGTATCCAGCAAGATAACAAAGCCTTCCTTCATTTGGGACAGCCATCTTTGTGTAGCCATCTTTGTGTACGAATTGTTCCATTGGAGGAACCATTTAAGATCCATCTGTTTCACTGCTGCAAAAAATACTTGCTCAAGCAACACCCACGGTGTCGCAGCGTTGTGAAAAAGGGCCTGATAACAAAGGGCCGATAGCCCCTCTTCCCCAACCCGCCTTATCAGCGCCTTATCAGGAGACCGCCTTATTAGGCCTTATCAGGACAGCCATCTTTTGGAGAAAGCCTTCATCCAGCGCCCAGCACAACTCGTCATCCAGCATTTGCGATGGTATTTGTGGAACTCGGGGGGATTAAAGAGAATGTCTTGGCATCGATGACGCCAATTCATGGCGCCTTATCAGGACAGCCACCTTTTGGAGAAAGCCTTCATCCAGCGCCCAGCACAACTCGTCATCCAGCATTTGCGATGGCATTTGTGAAACTCGGGGGATTAAAGAGAATGTCTTGGCATCGATGACGCCAATTCAGATGCGATCACACAGGCGGGGTGCTGGCGCGATACCGGACGTTGCTATGACACAAGTATTCATCACTCAAAGGGATGGTTGATGACACCGTCGCTGGCCACAGTGCCAGGCAAACTGCTGACAACACCTTATCAGGACAGCCATCTTTTAGAGAAAGCCCTCATCCAGCGCCCAGCACAACTCGTCATCCAGCATGTGCGATGGCATTTGTGAAACTCGGGGGATTAAAAAGAATGTCTTGGCATCGATGACGCCAATTCAGATGCGATCACACCGGTGATGAGCTGGCGCTATACCGGACGTTGTTATGACACAAATATTCATCACTCAAAGGGATGGTTGATGACACCGTCGCTGGCCACAGTGCCAGGCAAACTGCTGACAATGCTCTTTGTCACCCACCACTCTGATACCCTGGCGCCGAAACAGCGTCACTTGCTTGAGCCAGCGCACCTCGTCTAACCCCAGCCGCGCCAGGATGGGGGCAAGACAAACTGGGATATGGCCCCGTTTGTCCACTCGGATGGCGCGACCTGTCCAGTCCACCAGCATCAGGTAATCCGCAAAGGTATATGGCAGGCTATCGGGTCGCGCGTCGTGCGCGAATGGCAACAGCAACGGCGGCAATGGGGCGGCGGACTGCTCGCCATCGAGACGCTGCTTGAGGCTGGTGTAATCGCTCTGTTCAGGCCGATCGGACAATCCCGCTCGTATAGGGTTCAGGTCAACGTAAGTCATGCAGGCCAGCAGGGCTGATTCGGTGAGCAAGGCCTGGCTCTTGAAGCGCCCTTCCCAGAAATGGCCCTTGCAACCATCTTCCCGATTGGCCTGCCGAGCCAGGTTTTCGTTGAGCAACCGCACAAACCAGCTGATGGAATGTAACCGCTCCCGCCACTGTCCTATCAGTTGTTGCACCACAGCGAGTTCGGGCTCAATCAGGGATTCCCCCTGATACCAGCGTCGTACCAGCAGCGGCCACTGGAATAGCGCCGCCCAACGCTCGGCCACCTCTCGCTCGCTCCAATTGGCAGCGGTATCCGGCTCGACCTTGAGCACCAGGTGATAGTGATTGCTCATCACCGCATAGGCACACACACCGATGGCAAACAGTCGCGACAATTGGCCCAACTTGTCCACTACCCACTGGCGCCGATGCTCGTAACTCTGGCCGGAGTGGGCATCTTCCCCGCACAGAAACGCCCGCCGCACACAGCGACTGACCACATGGTAGTAAGGCGTATCCTGCAAACTGATTTGACGTGAACGGGCAATGGTCATGGCTCACCCCCTGGGCAGTGACACCTCAAGCCAAGTACAGGGCTACGCCGCTATCAAAAAGGTGGGTGTCCCAGATTTAGTGACGTTACTCCCCATACAGAAAGGTGGGTGTCCTAGATTTTGTCCTAGATTTTGATATTCTGTTAAAATAATAGGGCAGACATCTCACAAAATATCACTTTGTATATATATGTAGTTGATAGGGGTTGGTTATGAGGGTAAATAAACTACATTTAGGGGCTAGAGTTTCATTATTCATAGTTTCTTATCTCCCTCTATTTTTTATAATGTGTTTCGTACAAATCTATAGCTATAGAGATTACCTAAATTGGAAAGGTATAAACACAGAATCAGTAATTATATTTCTAAAGTATTTTGGAGCAGTAAGTGTTTTGATCTCCTTTTCATTTCTCGGAATTATAGGGCTGGTAATTTTCTTAAAAAATGTGAAGCGGCGCTGTCAAACCAGTGGCAGAACAGTCCGAATTCTTGACATTGAGAATAAAAACAATGAATCAATAAGCTATTTGTTCACATACATAATACCATTTGTTTTCCAAGATTTATCTACACTATCCAATGTCATCCCAATAGCAATATTATTAACAGTAACTGCTTTAATATACATTAATTCAAGTATGATTCTTATAAACCCTACAATAAGTATCTGCTATACGCTATATCAAATATCTTATTTAGATTTAGAAAGTGAAAAGAAGCGTAGTGGAATGATTTTGACTAGATCAAAATACTTAGAAGAAGATGATCTTTTAGACATTGAAGATGTCGGACCTAAACTTTTTTACGCTGAGCCACAAAGGGAATAGAAATGTTAAAACTGGAAGAACTATTGGAATATGCCGAACAATTGAAAGATGATAAAAGAGCTAAAGTCTCTTTATATTTTGTAACAAGGCACCTCAAGGTTGGCATGAGTAAAGTCGCAAAAGTTACAGACAAATACGACTTTAAAGCCATCAAAGCCCCCATAGCCCCTGATATCTCTAGTTTCTTTAAAGTTACACTATCAAACCAGATTATATCTCATGCATCGAAAGATGATATCGAGATGAAAAAATACACTGTGATTGATGATGATATAGATAATAAAATCTATTCCTATGCAATGCACAATGCCCTCTCATTCTCGAAAGTCATAAATGAAGATATCAAGAGTGACAGACCAAAAGTGCTTACTTCTTTATCTGAAATCCAAGATGATTTGTGGGCCTACTGCATCAAATTACAAAAAGGTTCAGAGCTTACATATTCATTTAGAAAAATCAGCAAAGGAAAAGTGACAACAAATGAGCCTCAAAATGTAACTCAACGTATATTTGCTCTTTTTGATAAATCAGATAAAGAACTAAGAACATTTGATGGCAGTGCAGTCAATTTTGATGACAAAATAGACTGCATATACATAAATGAACAATTTTATGTATTTCATAAAAAGAGTTTTGAGTCTATTGTCGGTCTGGAGGCTGAATTTACAGAGGCTGCTCAGAAAACCTTAAATACAATCAAGGAATTTAACCTAGTCGAAGGACTAGACATAATAGAACAAGCGATTCTTCACAAGCCATCATTGAGGAAAACTCTCGCTCATATTGCAGAGAAGGGTAACCATACAACCCTTGATAAAAACGAAGTCCAGTCAATGAATGATGTCTTGAAAATGTTTCAAGATGAAGAATTTATCATTAATGGCGATGGCAAAATTGTCATCCAAAATGAAAAACAAGGTCGTGACTTCCTCAAACTTATGAATGATTATTATAAACAAGGGATGACCACAAAGAAATATTATGGGACAGATAGTGGCAATTTAATAAACCCCGTCAAAAAATAATTTTCGGGGTGATCAGGTTTGAATATTTTCATCTTATAAAAATAAATCTGTATAATGTTATCTAAATTTAAAAAAGGCGACCATCTGGTCGCCTTTATTATTTCTATCGCCTTCCAATCAGCAAACTCACCGAGCCGGTCGCTTGGCACCATTCCCTTTGGCCGCAGGCTTGCCACCCTGCGTAGCGGGTTTGGCGCCCGGCTTGGCTGAACCCGCGCGGGTCGGGGTTTTACCCTTATGGGCGGGTTTTCCGGCAGGTTTGCTTTTACCTGCATTCTGGCCAGCACTCTTGCCTTCGCCCTGTGCGGCCGGTTTGCCATTAGCCGCGCCTTTATGCAGCTGGGAACCCACCGGCTTGCCGCCTGTGCCATTGCCACGCTGATGCGTGATGGCGCTATGGCGAGTCAGGGCGGGCTTGAGGCCCTTGTTGCGGCTGCGCTCGGCCTTGGCTTCGCCACGGCCTTCCGGCGGCACCAGGCAGTCGGGGCCGTTGCCGATCAGGTGGCCCTTGCCCATCTCCAGCAGGGCTTCGCGGATCATCGGCCAGCCGGCCGGATCGTGATAGCGCAGCAGCGCCTTGTGCAGGCGACGACGGCGCTCCCCTTTCACCACGAACACGTCCCCGCCCTGGCGGCTCACCTTGTTGAGGGGGTTTTTCTCGGTGTAATACATGGTGGTGGCGTTGGCGAGCGGCGACGGGTAGAAGTTCTGCACCTGATCGAGCTTGAAGCGGTTTGCTTTAATCCAGAGCGCCATGTTCACCATGTCTTCATCCGTGGTGCCCGGGTGGGCGGATATGAAGTAGGGGATCAGGTACTGCTGCTTGCCCGCCTCTTTGGAGTACTTGTCAAACAGCTCCTTGAAGCTGTAGTAGCTGCCCATGCCCGGCTTCATCATCTTGGAGAGCGGGCCCTCCTCGGTGTGTTCCGGCGCGATCTTGAGGTAGCCGCCGACGTGGTACTTGGCCAGCTCCTTGATATAGCGCGGATCTTCCACCGCGATGTCGTAACGCACCCCGGAGGCGATCAGGATCTTCTTGATGCCCTTGAGGTCACGCGCCTTGCGATAGAGGTTGATGGTCGGGCTGTGGTCGGTATCCATGTGCGGGCAGATGGTCGGCCAGACGCAGGAGGCACGGCGACAGGTCTGCTCGGCCTTGGGGCTTTTGCAGCGGAGCTTATACATGTTGG
Source organism: Aeromonas sp. R6-1 (assembly GCF_040908165.1). NCBI lineage: Bacteria > Pseudomonadati > Pseudomonadota > Gammaproteobacteria > Aeromonadales > Aeromonadaceae > Aeromonas > Aeromonas sp. R6-1. The sequence continues at coordinate 171,536 of NZ_JBFODF010000053.1, read as the reverse complement.
CGGTGGGGCCGCCCAGATCCGAGATGACGCCGGTAAAGCCCGGCACCTTGTCGCGGATCTCTTCGATTTCTTTGAGGATCGACTCTTCCGAGCGGCTCTGGATGATGCGCCCCTCGTGCTCGGTGATGGAGCAGAAGGAGCAGCCACCGAAGCAGCCACGCATGATGTTGACCGAGGTCTTGATCATGTCGTAGGCCGGGATCTTCTCCTTGCCATAGGCCGGGTGCGGCACTCGCTGGTACGGCAGGCCGAACACCCCGTCCATCTCGTCGGTTTCGAGCGGGAAGGCGGGCGGGTTGACCCAGATGATGCGATCGCCGTGGGCCTGCGACAGCGCGCGGGCGCAGCCGGGGTTGGTCTCGTGGTGGAGGATGCGCGACGCATGGGCGTAGAGCACCTTGTCCTCCTTCACCCGCTCGAACGCCGGCAGCTTGACATAGGTCTTCTCCCACGGCTTTTGCTTGGGCGGCTGCACCAGGATGGGCTTGGCCTCCTGCTCCACCGGCGCGGTACCCTCGTCATCGCTGCATGGCGCCCCTTCCATATAGGGGTTGGGGATGGGATCGATGCGGCCAATCTGGTCGAGCTTGCTCGAATCCACCCCGCGCCAGCCCGGCAGTGGCTCCTTGCGGATCACGGCGGTGCCGCGAATGTCCTGCATGGTCTCGATGGTCTCGCCGCCTGCGATGCGGTGAGCCACTTCAACCAGGGGGCGCTCGGCGTTGCCGTAGATGAGGATGTCGGCCTTGGCGTCGATGAGGATGGAGCGACGGATGGTCTCGGACCAGTAGTCGTAGTGGGCGATACGGCGCAGGGATGCCTCGATGCCGCCGATGACCACCGGCACCTCTTTATAGGCCTCTTTGCAGCGCTGGGTGTAGACCAGGGTGGCGCGATCCGGCCGCTTGCCGCCCACATCCCCCGGGGTGTAGGCATCGTCGTGACGCAGCTTCTTGTCGGCGGTGTAGCGGTTGATCATGGAGTCCATGTTGCCCGCCGTCACCCCGTAGAAGAGGTTGGGCTTGCCCAGGCGCATGAAGTCATCTTTCGATGACCAGTCCGGCTGGGCGATGATGCCGACCCGAAAACCCTGGGATTCGAGCATGCGGCCGATCACCGCCATGCCGAAGCTTGGGTGATCCACGTAGGCGTCGCCTGTCACCAGCACGATGTCGCAGCTGTCCCAGCCGAGCTTGTCCATCTCCGCGCGGGACATGGGCAGGAAGGGCGCCGTGCCGTAGCACTCGGCCCAGTAACGGGGATAGGAGAAGAGGTTGGTAACCGGCTGCATTTTGACCACCTGGAACAATTCGGGTCGCGCATTATACCGGCAGAGCCAGGCGGGGGCGACGGCTTTTTGCCCCTACAGAACGCGAGGGGAAGGGGCGCCTTCGAGCGGGCGCGACAGCTCGGCGTGACAAGCTCAGATCTCATCAGCAAACAGGGCGCCCATTGGCGCCCTGCTTGCTGTTATCCGGGTCGGCACGCTATGCCGCCGGTTTGTCCCGCCCCTCGGGGGCCACCGCCCCCGGCACCGGGGAGGGACTGGCCGGGGTTGCCGTGGCCAGTACCTCGTCCACCAGTCGGTCCCGCGCCCCCGTCATCCCCGCGCGTCTGGCGATCAGGTGATAGATGGCGGGCACCACCAGCAGGGTCACCAGGGTCGCCAAGGACAAGCCGAAGAAGACCACGGTCCCCACGGCCATCCGGCTCTCGTACCCCGCCCCCATGGAGAGCATCAGGGGCACGGCGCCGATGATGGCGGTGAGCGAGGTCATCAAGATGGGGCGCAGGCGGCGCACCGACCCCTTGATGATCGCCTCCTCGAACCCTTCACCCCGCTGGCGCAGCTGGTTGATGAACTCCACGATGAGGATACCGTTCTTGGTCACCATGCCGATGAGCATGATCATGCCTATCTGGCTGTAGATGCTGAGCTCCTGCCCCGTGAGCCAGAGGCCGAGCAGGCCGCCGAAGATGCCGAGCGGCACCGTCATCATCACCACCGCCGGGGTCAGCAGGCTCTCGAACTGGGCCACCAGCACCAGATAGACCACCAGCAGGGCCAGGCCGAACACCAGTGCCATCTCCCCCTGGTTGTCGCGATAGTCCTTGGACTCGCCGGCATAATCCACCGACATGCCGGTGGGCAGGTGATCTGCGGCCCAGCCATCCAGGAAGTCGAGCGCCTCCCCCAGGGTGTGGCCGGGGGCCACGTCCGCGGTGAGGGTGACCGCCTTCTGGCGCTGGTAGTGGTTGAGGCGCTGGGGACTCGCCACCTGGGTGACGGTCGCCAGGGTGGAGAGGCTCACCATCTCGCCGCTCGCGGCTTTCAAATAGATGCGGCTGATGTCGGAGATGCCGTTGAACTGGGTCTGGTTGGCGCGCAGGTAGACATCATACTCTTCGCCCCTGTCCACATAGGTGGTCTGGCTGACGCCACCGAGCAGGGCCTGCAGGGAGCTTGCGATGGTGGAGACCGGAATGCCGAGCTGGGTGGCTCGCTCCCGCTCTATGGTCACCTGCAGCTCCGGGGTCTTCTCGGCATAGTCGAGATCCGGGCTCTGCATCAGCCCGCTCTGGGCCGCCGCCTCCTTGAGCGCCAGCCCCTGCTGGTTGAGCTCGCCGTAATCGGAGCCTTGCAGCACGAACTGCACCGCCGCGGTGGAGCCGCCTCTGAACCCCGGCTGGAAGGTGCGGATCATCACGTCGGGGATGCCGGCGAGGCGACCGCTCAGGGAGCGGCCAAACTCGGTGGCCGTTTCGTCCCGCACCGCCCAGTCACTGAGCTGGATGATGGCCATGCCGGTCTGATCGCCGCCGCGCCCGAAGGCCGGGGTGCTGAAGCTCATGGCCTGCACCACCCCCTTGCCGAGCAGCGGCAGGATGGCGGCCTCCACCTGCTGCATGTTGCGCTTCATCCGCTCGATGCTGGTGCCCTCCGCCCCTTTCACGAACACATAGAGCACGCCCCTGTCCTCGGTCGGGGTAAGGCTCGCGGGCAGCTTGCCAAAGAGGGCGCCAATGCCGCCAAGGCAGAGCAGCAACACCAGGGGCATCCAGACGGCGCGGCGCAGCACGGCCCCCAGCACGCGGCGATAACGCTCCTCCACCCAGCCAAGTCCCTTGTCCAGGGTGGCGGTCAGGGCGTTGGGCTTGTCCACGGCACGCATCAGCCAGGAGCCCATGGCCGGGGTCAGGGTGAGCGCCACCAGGGAGGAGAAGAGCACGGCCAAGGAGAGCAGGATGGCGAACTCGGTGAAGAGGCGCCCCACCATGCCGTCCATGAAGGCGATGGGCACGAACACCATCACCAGCACGGCGGTGGTGGCGATGACGGCAAAGCCCACCTCCCGGGTGCCGTGCCAGGCCGCCATCAAGGGGGACTCGCCCCGTTGCAGGTGGTGGTGGATGTTCTCCACCACCACGATGGCGTCATCCACCACCAGGCCGATGGCGAGGATGAGGGCCAGCAAGGTGATGAGATTGATGGAAAAGCCCAGATACCAGGCACCGATGAAGGCCGAAATCAGGGAGACGGGCACCGTGATGGCGGGGATGAGCGTGGTGCGCCCCTGCCCGAGGAAGAGATAGAGCACGGCGACTACCAGCAGAGCGCAGATGGCGAGTGTCTCGTATACCTCGTCGATGGCCTGCTTGATGAAGATGGTGGAGTCGTAGTCGACCTCAAGGGTGGCCCCCTCCGGCAGGAAGCGCTGCATCTCCACGAGCTTCTTCTCGATGCCCTGGGCCACCGCCAGGGGGTTGGCTGTGGATTGAGCGACGATGCCAATCCCCAGGCTCTCGCGGCCGTTGCGCTGATAGGCGCTGTCTTCGTTCTTGGCCCCCACCTCCACATCCGCAATGTCCGCCAGATAGATGCTCTGACCATTGGTGGCGGTTTTGACCGGCAGGGTGCGAAAATCTTCCGCACTGTGATAGAGCCGTGCGATCTGCACCGCCATGGTCATGGTGTTGTTGCGGATCTCGCCGCCCGGCAGCTCGATGTTCTCCCGCTTGAGGGCATCCTGCACGTCGGCCACCGTGATGCCGCGGGCCGCCATGTCGGCGGGGCGCAGCCGCACGTACATCACCTGGGTCAGGTCCCCGGAGAGAGACACCTCGCTCACTCCATCCACCAGGCTCAAGGGGTCCACCAGCATGCGATTGGCGTAATCCGTCATGGCGGTACGGTCCATCTGGGTGCTGCTGAAGTTGAGCCAGATGGCCACATCCCCGTTGCCGTTGTCCTTGGTCACCATGGGCTCGTCCGCCCCGTCTGGCAGCTTGGGTCTGGCCCGGGAGATGGCGTCACGCACGTCGGAGGTGCCCTCCAGCATGTTCCAGCCGAGCTTGAACTCCACCGTGATGGAGGAGCGCCCCTTGCGGGTCACCGAGTTGATGTTCTTGATGCCGCTGATGCCGGAGAGCTGATCCTCGATGGGCTTGGTGACCTGGCTCTCCATCACCTCGGGGGCCGCTCCCTCATAGGTGGTGGTGATGGAAACGGACGGGGTCTGCACATCCGGCATCTCCCGCACGGTGAGTTTGCTGAAGGCCACCAGGCCGAACACGGTGAGCAGGGCGCTGATGACCACCGCCACCAGGGGACGGCGTACTGAGATATCGGAGAGCCACATCAGCCTTTCACCTCGCCCAGATCACGTACCTGGGCGCCGTCTCGCAGATTGACCAGCCCCTCCACCGCGATGCGATCGCCGACGTTCAACCCCTTGAGCACCCAGACGGCCTCGCCATGGGTGTCGCCAAGCTCCACCGGCACCCGCTTCACCCGTCCGTCCGCCTCCAGGCGATAGACGAAGCGCTGCTCGCCGGCGTACTCCACCGACTGGGCGGGGATCAGGGTCATCTTCTGGGGTGGCAGAGAGAGATCCACGTTCATCAGCATGCCGGGACGCAGCTGGCCACCGGTGTTGGGCAGGATGACACGCGCCTTGATGTTCTGGGTGTCGCTGGAGATCCGGCTGTCGAGGGTCTCCAGCACGCCGGAAAAGGATTGATCCGGCCAGGCCGAGCTGGTTGCCGTCACCGCCATGCCGGGGCGCAGCAGGGAGAGGTAGCGCTCGGGCACCGCCAGATCGAGCCGCAGTTTTGCCAGCTCGTCCAGATGCAAGAGCACGTCGCCGCTGTTGACCAGGGCTCCTTCGCTGAGATCGATGAGGCTGACGGTGCCGTCGAAGGGGGCGGCCAGGGTGCGCAGGGAGAGCTCGTAACGGGCCGCATCGACCCGGGCCTGGGCCTGGGCAACAGTCGCCTCCTGCCCCTCCAGCTCCGAGGTGGTGACGGCGCCTCGCGCCACCAGCTTGCGCATGTCCCGCAGCTTGCGAGCCTCGTCGCGCACGCTGGCGCTCTGCTCGGCCAGCTCCGCCTGCTGCTTGCCCGCATCCAGGGCGATCAGGGTCTGCCCCTGTTTGACCTGCTGGCCGGAGCTCACCGCGATGGTGGCAATGCGGCCGGTCACCTCGGGACTGATGGCCACGGAGCGATTGGCCGCAAGCTTGCTCACCAGCTTGATGGAGGGCTCGGCCAGGCTCTGCCTGACGGTTTCGGCCCTGATATTGATCTCTCTTGGTGCAGGCTTGCTGGCGGGTTCAGCCTGCCGCAGATGCCAGGCGCCCGCCGCCAGCAATAGAAGAAGAGGGAAAAGCCACAGCCACACGCGCGTTTTCATCACAAGATCCATGCAGTCAAAGAGAGAGGAAGAAGAGATAGCTTCATCAAGGATGGCACCATGTTACCCCCTGACTATGCCGTGACTATGTATAAATGTGACAAAACGTAACAGTCCGGTGAGAAGATCATCAAAAACGCATCTTGTCGGCACGCGCGTCAGGGTTCTGCCTTACACTGATGCCGACTCTCGCCATCTTCCGGTACGCCCATGTCCATTCCCTCCCCCGCCTTTGCCAGATACCGATTGCAGTGGCTGCTGCTGGGCCTCGGCCTGCTGCTGTTGCTGCTCGCCCTGCAACATGCGTTTCGCCAGGTTACCGAGATCAACAAGCGTGACACCATCAACGCCGCGACCCAGCTCAGCAGCCAGCACCAGCGGATGGAGACCTTCCTTGAGGCCATGCGCGGCCAGGCGGAGGAGCGCCTGCGCAGCAATCCCCAGTCCGTGCTCTCTCGCCAGCTCTATCAGGCGCTGCAATCCGACGGGGAGCACGGCATCAACCTGGATCGCATCCCCGTCGATCTGCCCCCCGCCCTCATCGGCAACCTGACCGGGCAGGGCCCGCTGCCCCACGACGGCAGCGAGCGGCAAGCCAGAATACATCTCGCCCTCAGCCTCTCCCCCTTGCTCGCCACCGCCAGCAAGCTGCTGGACAGGGACGTGGCCTGGATCTACTTCACCGGTACGGACAATTTCATCTACCTCTATCCCTGGGTGCCATCCAGCCAGTTTCGCTTCGATCCCGTGATTTACAGCAAGGCCTACTGGCAGGAGGCGATGGCCAGGTATCCCCACCTGGAGCACGCCATGCTCTCGCGCCCCTACCAGGATTTTGCCGGACGAGGGCAGATGATCACCCTCTCCCAGCCCATTACCCAGGGAGGCCAGATCATTGGCCTGCTCAGCATCGACATCCAGACCGTCACGCTGGCGCAGACCCTGCACCGCCTCGCCCCCCGGATTGGTACCCTGTTCCTGCTCAACGCCCATCAGCAGATCCTCGCCAGCAGCCAGTCCGGAACCGCGCCGCCCCCGGTCAGGACGGCGCAGTCAGCGGAATATGAGTGGCAACAGGGCGCCTTGCAGCTCGTCTATCCCATCCCGGAGACACCGCTCTCCCTCATCCATCGCATCCCGCTGCTGCCTCTGCTGCAGACGCTGTTGTGGCAATCGGCAACGGCGCTCATCACCATTCTCTGTCTGGTGGTGGCGACCGTCTCCAGCCTGCGTGCCCAGCGCCTCAACCGGCGTCTCAACTACCTGTCGCGCCACGATGCCCTGACCGGCGCCTTCAACCGCCACTACTTCGATGCCTTCGAACACCGCCAGGCCCTGGCAGGCCGCCAACGCATCGGCGCCATCATGTTTGACTGCGATCACTTCAAACAGGTCAACGACCGTTTCGGCCACGGGGTGGGCGATCAGGTCCTCATCCGTCTGGTGCAGCTCTGCCAATCCTTGCTGACACGGGAGTGCCACCTGATCCGCTGGGGCGGCGAGGAGTTCCTGCTGCTCGTCGCCGATGAAGCGATCCCTCTGGCCCCCTTGGCCGAGCGGCTTCGCCTGTGCATAGCAGAGCATCCCTGGAGCGCGATTGCGGCCGAGCTGAAGGTGACCGTCAGCCTGGGCCACTGTCGCCAATCACCAGCCATCTCCTTGCAGGAGGTGATCCGCCGCGCCGATATCGCCCTCTATCAGGCCAAGGCCAACGGCCGCAATCGCAGCGAAGCGTGGCGGGATGACGGACAGGAGAAGCCGGAGTAAGCTGGACTCCCACTTCATGTCAGGAGACGCAACTGTGTCACGAAAACCCCGTCTGGGATTGGCCCTGGGTAGCGGTGCGGCCCGAGGATGGGCCCACATCGGCATCATCCGTGCCCTGGAGCGACTGGGCGTCAAGCCGGATCTGGTGGCTGGCTGCTCCATCGGCAGCTTTGTCGGCGCCGCCTATGCCGCAGGTGAACTGGACAAGCTGGAGAGCTGGGTGCGCGGCTTCAGCCGCCTGCAGGTGATGGGACTGCTCGATCCTGCCCTCTCCGGCGGCCTGTTTCGCGGTGACAAGGTGTTTGGCATCGCCGCCGGCCATCTGGGGGATCCCGCCATCGAAAGCCTGCCGCTGCCCTTTGCCTGCGTCGCCACCGAACTCGATACCGGTCGCGAGATCTGGTTGCAGGAAGGGCCGCTTCGCCAGTGTGTGCGCGCCTCCTGCGGTATGCCCGGCCTACTCACCCCGACCCGGGTGGAGGATCGCTGGCTGGTGGACGGGGCCGTGGTCAACCCGGTCCCCATCTCCCTGGCCCGCGCCATGGGAGCCGAGGTGGTGATCGCCGTCAACCTCAACACCGACATGCACCAGCCCTGGACCGACGAACCGGACGAGCCCGTGCAGGGGGGGCTGCTCAGCCAGTGGTTGAACCGGGGCGAGCGCGAACCCAGTACCCCCGGCATGTGGGGGGTGATGACGGGCTCCATCAACATCATGCAGGAGCGCATCACCCGTGCCCGGATGGCCGGGGATCCCCCCGAGATCCAGCTCTGCCCGCGCCTTGGCAACCTCTCCATCATGGATTTCCACCGCGCGAGCGACGCCATCAACGAGGGGGAAGCCTGTGTCGAGCGCAACCTGGAGCAGCTCAAGGAGGAGCTGTCACGACTCTGCCTGATATGAAGGCATATCGGGGTAAAAGACAAAAAGAGCGCCAATAGGCGCTTTTTTGTTTCGGGTTACGCGGCTCAGAACAGCCCCAGCCCCTTGAGCATCACTACCAGGATCAGCAGCGGCGACACATAGCGGATGATGAAAAACAGGGGGCTGAGGATGGGCAGCGCCAGCTTGCCTCCATTGGTCAGCGCCGTCGTCATCCGCTCGAATCCCCATACCCAGCCCACAAAGAGGCAGAGGAAGATGCCGCCAAGGGGCATCAGCACGTTGGAAGAGACGAAGTCGAACAGATCGAAGAAGGTTTTCCCGCCAACCTGCACATCCGCCAGCGTGCTGCTCGAGAGCGCACAGGTCGAGCCGACCGCCCCCAGCACCAGCAGGTTGATCAGGGTCGCCCTTGTGCGGCTCATGTGAAAGCGCTCGGAGAGCACCGAGACCGGCACCTCCAGGATGGAGAGCATGGCCCCGGTGGCTGCGATGGCGGAGAGCACGAAAAAGAGCACCATGAAGAGGTGTCCAAACGGGATGCTGGCAAACACCGCGGGTATGGTGATGAACAGCAGGGAGGGGCCTGCGCTCGGCTCGAAGCCAAAGGCAAACACCGCCGGGAAGATGGCGATCCCCGCCAGCATGGAGACGAAGAGATCCGCGCACATCACCCGTACCGTGGTGAGAGGGATGTGCTGATCGTCCCGAAAGTAGCTGCCATAGGTCATCATGCAGCCCATCCCGATGGAGAGCTTGAAGAACGCCAGCCCCATGGCCGTCAGCACGACGCCTGCGGTCACCTTGGAGAAATCCGGCGAGAACAGGAAATGCAGTCCTTCGCTCGCTCCGGGCAGAGTCAGGCTGCGCACGCCTATCACCAGCAGCAGGATGAAGAGCAGTGGCATCAACCGCTTGGTGACCGCTTCGATCCCCCTGGAGACCCCCATTAGCAAGATCCCCCCCATCAGGGCCAGCACCAGCCACTGCCAGAGCAGACTCTGCAAGGGATCCGTGATGAGTGAATTGAAGGCAGCACCCGTGACGGCGGGATCGGTGGAGAGGATCTCGCCGCTGGCCGCCTTGAAGATGTAGGCAAACACCCAGGCCGCCACCTCGGAGTAGAACGACATGATGAGGAAGGCCGCGCTCACCCCCATGGCGGCGATCAGCCACCAGGGTTGCCCCTTCGGAGCCAGCTTGATGAGCCCGCTGACCGCATCCGTCCTGGCCTCGCGCCCCAGCATGATCTCGGAGATCATCACCGGCAATCCCACCAGCAGGGTGGCGACGACATAGACCAGCAGAAAACCGGCGCCACCGTTCTCACCGGTCAGATAGGGAAACTTCCAGATATTGCCGAGCCCGACGGCAGACCCCAGGGTCGCGGCCAGCACGCCAAAGGTGCTGGTAAACCCATCTCTGGCTTTGGTAATGGATTGGCTCATCGTTGTCTCGCTGTGTGGATCACCGCCTGAATTAAAAGGGTCGGAGTGTTCCGTGGATTAATCCAGCCCGACAAGATGATTTAGTGAAAATCGCCGTTGACCGCACACAACCCATTATTTAATTAAATAATCATCCATTTTGACAAATAAAAAATGCCGCCTCGAGGGCGGCATTTTTATCAAGGTTGAACTGAATCAAGCCTTGGCAATATCGTCCGGACCGATCTGGCCGATTTCGGCGACTTTCTTGTCAGCCAGCAGCCAGAGGGTGAACTTGTGCAGATCGGGGTGGTGGGCCAGTGCAACCAGGAAGGCGCCTCCGACTTCACGGTAACCCAGTTCATAGTTCTTCAGGGTGGTTGGGGGGACGCCCAGCAGATCGGCAAACTTGGGACGGCTCAGGCCTACCGCTTCGCGGATCTGACGGATCTTCTTGCCAACAGTTACGATATTTGAATTCATGTGTTCCATACTCCGTTCGGCGGATTGACTCCACCTTTATTTTTCGCGACGACTCGTAGTCAAGTGTATCAGTTTTGAACGGACTCGTTATGGTCGAGCCTCTATCTATAATCAGCGTCTTTCGACGACAACCCTTCACAAACCTCGGGGATGGTAATCGCTGCGTCGCCTCAGGTAAACAGTCTCGAAAAGAAACCTTTCTTGTTGCCCGGCCATCCCTCGTATAATTCGCCGGTTATTTCCAAGAGAGTCATCAACATGGCATTTCCCGGCATCATTTCCCGTCTTCATTCCGACCCGGACTCCCTCCCCCGTCAGCTCGCCCAGGGTCTGCAGACCCGGGCCGAAGCGTTCTGGCTGCCCATGGCCATGCAGGGGGACGCCGCCACCGTGCTGGCGGCCCTCCCGGACAGCTGCAGCCTCTATCTTGAAGGCCAGGCGACGCTTCCCCTGCGCAGCCACGACGGCGTCGTGGCAGAAAACGGCACCCTGGCACTGGGTAATGGTCACACGATGACGCTGGCCAGGGAGAAAGGCGATGGCGGCATCGTGCCGGAAGAAAGCCTCGCCGAGATGGCCCAATGGCTGGAAGCAGGTCATCGGCACTTCATCTGCTCCACTGCCGTCCAGCCCGTGGCGCGGGCCATCCTCAACATCTGGCCTCTCGATCCCTACCTCGCCCGTCACTTCTTGCTCAGTTTCACACCCTTGCAGTGCGAAGCAACTGAGGCGGACTATCTTGCTGTCCTCTCGGTCAGGGCGGGTGACGCCACCCCGCGGCACGCTTGGGCTGAGGCTTATATGAAGCTTGAGAAGAAACTGCATCGCGCCTACTTGGATCACTAATAAATCCCAAGAAACAGCCAGTTATCCCTACGACACAATTTGCCCCATCCCTTATCTGTGAGCTTGATCATGTTTTGAAATGGGCATAAAGTGCGCCACGTCATCGGAATGACGTCGGCTGTTCGTGGCGGAGTATGCATTGTCGACAGTGCAACCCGCACACTTGTGCACCCAGATACGTGCCTCCTGGATGGATCTAGGATCCCTGTTCGCACCAACGTCGTTGGTCGACAGAGCCAGCAGCTTACATAAATTACAAAGTGCGAAGCACGTGAACAACGTGCCATCTCAACGAGGATTATTTTATGATGAAAATGGCTCCTTCCCTGATCGCCATCGCTATGGCCACCATGGGTGCAACTGCAGCTCACGCCGCTGACGACATCTACTTCGGCGCCGGTGTTGGTGCAACTCACTTCAACGGTCTGAACAAGATCGAAGGCGTGAACGTTGGCGAAGAAGATGCGGCTGCTGCCAATGCCTTCGTTGGTTACAACTTCAACGAATACTTCGGTTCCGAGCTGGGCTACCAGTACACCGGCCGTGGCAACACCGACGGCAACCGTTACGAGAGCCAGGGTGCCACCCTGTCCGGTATCGCTCGTCTGCCGCTGGGCAACGATTTCTCCCTGTTCGGTGAAGCTGGCGCCTACTGGGGCCACACCGACGGTCTGGGCACCAGCGATACCAAAGTATCCCCGCTGGCCGGTGCCGGTGTGACCTACAAGGTCAACGACGCGCTGGATCTGCAAGCTCGCTACCGCTACATGTGGGACGTGGCTGACCTGCACGCCGACAACGTACGCTACAAGTCCAACCAGAGCGTTGCGACCCTGGAAGCCGTTTACCACCCGTTCCGTACTTCCTACGTAGCGCCTGCTCCGGCCCCGGTTGTTGAAGAAGCACCGGCCCCGGCTCCGCAAATCGTTGAGAAGAACTTCGCCCTGAACTCCGACGTGCTGTTCGCCTTTGGCAAAGACAGCCTGAAGGCCGAAGGCGTGCAAGCCCTGAACGCTCTGTACCAGCAAATCGTTGAGTTCCAGCCGAAAGACGGCAACGCCGTTGTTGTTGGTTACACCGACCGTATCGGTTCCGACGCTTACAACCAGAAGCTGTCTGAAGCTCGTGCCCGCACCGTTGCCAACTTCCTGGTCAGCAAGGGTATGGCTGCCAGCAAGGTTGCCATCGAAGGTCGCGGCGAAGCCAACCCGGTCACCGGCACCAAGTGTGACGGCGTCAAGGCCAAGGCTCAGCTGATCTCCTGCCTGGCTCCGGACCGTCGCGTAGAAGTTCGTGTATCCGGCGTACAAGAAGTTCAAAAGTAATCTGACTTCGCTCAGGCAACGTAAAAAAGGGGATGCCACGGCATCCCCTTTTGCTGTCTCTCTCCTCCCCCCAGCGACACTCTCTGTCTCACCTTTCTCCCCTTTACCCCCGTATTGCGGCCCCGCGACACCGGTGTCGGCGCTGCATATCTGTGCAGAAACTTGATCACGCTGATTCAAAAGAATACAGTAGCAACGCTTGTAAGACATTGGATGAACTATTAAAAGTGCTCAGTGCCCGGTTAGTTGTCCATGGAGAAACAGCTTCATGAGAATCCAGGTTTCCATCCATTTTTTATTCAAGCCGTCCGTGATCCGCTCACGGTGTCGCACATGAAGTGTCATCTGCGACCGGTATAACAAAGAGTGCGCAGTACGCCCATAGCACGGCAACTCAACGAGGATAAAACGATGAAAATGAAAATGGCACCAACCCTGATTGCTCTGGCCATTGCAGCCATGGGAACCACCACCGCTCAGGCGGCCGACGACTGGTACACGGGTATGGGTGCAGGTTGGGCCTATGGCCACGACCTGGATACCTTCGGCCAGGATGCAGACAAGGACGCCACCGCGCTCTCCCTGTTCGGCGGTTACAACTTCACCGAGAACTTTGCCGCCGAGCTCGGCTATCTCTATGCCGGCAAAGCTGGCGTCGATGGCGTCGACTTCAAAACCCAGGGTGCCACCCTGTCCGGTATCGCACGCCTGCCCATGAATGACATCTTCTCCGTCTTCGCCGAAGGGGGTGCCTACTTCAACCACGTCAACGGCAACGGCCAGAGCGACAACGGCACCTCGCCGCTGGCGGGTCTGGGTCTGACTGCCAAGCTCTCCGACCTTATCGACCTGCAGGCCCGCTACCGCTACATGTGGGATCTGGGTGACGATCAGAAAACCTGGAAAACCGACATGAGCGTCGCCACCCTGGAACTGGTGATGCACCCGAACCGCACCACCTATGTGGCACCGGCCCCGGCACCGGCTCCCGAGCCGGTTCCCGAGCCCGTCATGGTCGACAAGAACTTCTCCCTGAGCTCGGACGTGCTGTTTGCCTTTGGCAAATCCACCCTGAAGCCGGAAGGGGCTGCTGCGCTCAACACCCTGTATCAGCAGATCGTCGACGTCCAGCCGAAAGATGGCAGCGCCGTGGTGGTGGGTTACACCGACCGCATCGGCTCCGATGCCTACAACCTGAAGCTGTCTGAAGCCCGTGCCCGCACCGTGGCCGACTTCCTGGTTGGCAAGGGTCTGCCGGCTGGCAAGGTATCCATCGAAGGTCGTGGTGAAGCCAACCCGGTCACCGGTACCCAGTGTGACGGCATCAAGGCCAAGGCTCAGCTGATCGCCTGCCTGGCACCGGATCGCCGCGTCGAAGTGCGCGTCACCGGCGTACAGGAAGTGCAGCAATAAGGGGACAACCACCTGTTGCAAAAAGGGGCCATTCCGGCCCCTTTTTTAATGCCCGGACGGCACCGCCAGCGCGGGCAGCCCACCTGCCTGTCTCACCGATTTTCCATACAGATGCGTCACTTAAATGGTTAATGCGCTCACATCGCCTATACATAATGTTGGCTATACATAGCAAAGGGCTGGGAGCCCTATAACACCCAACATCGACGAGGATACGCGATGAACATAAGACTGAAACCTGTGTGGATTGCATTGGCATTGGCGACGAGTGCCGCCCAGGCGGCACCTGTTCACGACTGGTATGTGGGGGCTGGGGGTGGCTGGGCCTTTGCCCATGACATCGATGATTTCAGCCAGGGTGTCGGCAAGGACGCGACCGCCATCAACGCCTTTGTCGGCTACAACTACAACGAGAATCTGGGGGCAGAGCTCGGTTACCTCTCCACCGGTGACTGGGATATCGCCGGCCAGGACTTCAACAGCAAGGGGGCCACCCTGTCGGTCATTGGCCGTTTGCCCCTGGGGGACATCTTCTCTGTCTTTGCCGAAGGGGGCGGTTATCTCTATCACGTCGACTCCGTCAACGGGGGGGATGACAATCTGGCTCCCCTGGCGGGTCTGGGCCTGACCGCCAGACTGAGCGACTGGTTAGACATCCAGACCCGCTACCGCTACATGGTGCGAGTCGGGGACGATCCTGACAACGACAAGGTGGGCAGCGGCACCAAACGCTGGGTCAGCGACATCAGTACCGCCACCATCGAGCTGGTGCTTCACCCCAATCGCACCGTCGCCGCAGTGCCGGTGGCCGCGCCTCTGGTCGTGGCACCGCCGCCCCCGGCTCCCGAGCCGGTGGATCAGACCTTCAACCTGAGTTCGGATGTGCTGTTTGCCTTTGGCAAGGCGGAGCTCAAACCGGAGGGGATGCAGGCACTCGACGCCCTCTACCAGCAGATCGTCGACGTCAAACCCAAGGATGGCAGCGCCGTGGTGATGGGCTACACCGACCGCATCGGCTCGGATGCCAACAACCAGGCACTGTCGGAGGCCCGTGCAAGCACGGTCGCCAACTTCCTGATTGGCAAGGGGCTGCCCGCCGACAAGGTGAGCATCCAGGGCAACGGCGAGAGCAACCCGGTCACCGGCACCCAGTGTGATGCCATCAAGGCCAGGGCCGCCCTCATCGACTGCCTGGCCCCGGATCGCCGGGTCGAAATCCGGGTCACCGGCGTCAGCAATCCTGCCGAGCCCGCCCCCGCCGAGCAACCGGCACAATAACCTCCTCTTCCTTCACAGCCGTGCACAAAAAAGGGATGCCGAGGCATCCCTTCTGCATGTCTGTCCCCTTGGGCTCAGAAGGAAGTACGACGATAGCGGCGGTACTCGGGGCGCCAGAAGTTCGCCTCGATGGCCTGATCGATCACATCATCGGGGGTCTGCACCGCCTTGCCCTGCAACATGGCGGTCTTGGCCACCATCTTGGCGATGTAGCGGGAGACCTGATGGATGTCCGCCAGATCCGGCAGCAAGGAGCCCTCTTCCCCCTTCACCAGGGGTGAACAATCCGCCAGGGCACGGCTGGCCGACATCAGCATGGCATCGGTCACCCGGTTGGCACCGGAGGCGATCACCCCAAGGCCGATCCCCGGGAAGATGAAGGAGTTGTTGCACTGGGCGATGACGTAGCGCTTGCCCTTGTACTCCACCGGTGCGAACGGGCTGCCGGTGGCGACCAGCACCTGGCCGTCGGTCCAGCGAATGAGATCCGCCGGGGTGGCTTCCACCCGGGAAGTGGGGTTGGAGAGCGGGAAGATGATGGGACGGGCACAGTGCTTGTGCATGGTCTTGACCACCTCTTCGGTAAACAGACCCGGCTGGCCGGAGACCCCGATCAGGATGTCCGGGCGACCGTGCTCCATCACCTCCAGCAGGGAGATGTTGTCCCCCACCGGCCACTCCTTGATCCGCTCGACCGGCTGGGAGAGCTTGCGCTGGAAGTCGAGCTGGTTGGGGATCTTGTCGGTGATGAGACCGAATCGGTCCACCATGAAGACCCGGCCCCGCGCCTCGGCATCGGTCAGCCCTTCGGCCTTCATCTGCGCCACGATCTGCTCGGCGATGCCGCACCCGGCACTGCCCGCCCCGAGGAAGGCGACCCGCTTCTCGGAGAGCTTGGCACCGGAGGCCTTGCAGGCGGCGATGAGGCTGCCCAGGGTCACCGCGGCGGTCCCCTGAATGTCATCGTTGAAGCAGCACAGCTCATCCTTGTAGCGGTTGAGCAGCGGGGTGGCATTGCCCTGGGCGAAATCCTCGAACTGCAGCAGGATGTCCGGCCAGCGGCGCTTGACCGCCTGGATGAAGGCATCGACGAACTCGTCGTACTCTTCGCCGGAGATGCGCGGATGGCGCCACCCCATGTAGAAGGGGTCGTTCAGCAACTGCTGGTTGTTGGTGCCCACATCCAGCACCACCGGCAGGCAGTAGGCCGGGGAGATGCCGCCACAGGCGGTGTAGAGGGAGAGCTTGCCGATGGGAATGCCCATGCCGCCGATGCCCTGATCCCCGAGGCCCAGGATGCGTTCGCCATCGGTGACCACGATCACCTTGACGTTCTGCTTGGTGGCGTTTTGCAGCATGTCATCGATCCTGTCCTTGTCCGGATAGGAGATGAAGAGGCCACGGGCACGACGATAGATGTTGGAGAACTCCTCGCACGCCTTGCCGACCGTCGGGGTGTAGATGACCGGCAGCATTTCGGTGAGGTGGTTGTTCAGCAGGCGGTAGAAGAGCGTTTCGTTGGTATCCTGGATGTTGCGCAAATAGATGTGCTTGTCCATGTCGTTGCCAAACGCCATGAACTGGCGATAGGCACGCTCTGCCTGCTCTTCGATGGTTTCGATGTTCTGGGGCAGCAGACCCTCCAGATTGAAGCTGCTGCGTTCTTCGCTGGTGAAGGCGCTGCCCTTGTTGAGCAACGGCGTCTCCAGCAGGGCTGGACCTGCGTAGGGAATGTAGAGGGGACGTTTCTGATTATTATCTTCAAACATGGATCTGTACCTTGACTGTGTGGCCCGTCGATCCTATGGGCTTGAGCCAACAATTTCAAAGGGTTTGCACCTCCCTTGCGAAAGGTTTGCGACCCAGTCGACGAAAGGCCCCCGGAGTCTGACCCGTCAGGCGGCGAAAACGGTTGGCAAAGTTGGCGCCGTCGCTGTATCCGACCCGGGCCGCCAGCTCGGCCAGCGGCCAGTTGGTGTAGAGCAGCAACTGGCGCGCCTTGTTCATGCGAAGCCCGGTGAGCCAGGCCATGGGGCCCATGCCGAACACCTGCTGGCAGAGCCGGTGCAGATGGGGCACCGAGCAGGCCATCTGGTCGGCCAGCTGGGCCACGCTCCAGGGCTCGTCCAGACGTGCCTCCACCCGCCGAAACAGCGCCTGAAGCCGCAGCTCCGGCGTGCCGCGCACCTCCCCCTGCAGGGTCCGCTCCAAGAGCGCCAGCAGCAGGCTCAGCAGCTGGGGCTGGAGTGGCGAACGTATTCCCTCCCCCTGCATCAGGCTGAGCAGATGGTAGAGCTGCTCCCCCTCCTCCCCCTGCCAGATGCGATGGCCAAGCCGGTGCAGATGCTGCCAGCGCGGCACGTCGTCCAGCAGGATCCAGCTGGTATGCCAGGCTTCCCCCACCAGCCTGAGGCCCCCCGGCACGGCGGCCGGGAGAAAGACCAGGGCTCCCGCCGGGATGGGCTGCTCCCCGCCATCGGTGAGCAGGGCGCCCCCCTCGTCATGGCTCACCATCAGGATGTGAAACTCCGGTCGGTTGCGGCGGATAAGGTAGTGCTCCCGTATCGTCGAGAGGCCGGTCAGGAAGACGCCCGCCTCCCCAAGCAGGGGCAGCCCTTCGCGTCCCAGCATCCGCTCTTCGCAGGCCGGGGCGATTTCCAGACACTCGCTGATAAATGGCATAGCACCTCAACAGGATAGTTTTGCACAAGAAAGCCGAGAGGGGCTCACAGTGAAGCCTCCCGATATCACCCCTATCATACCCACGACAAACCCTGATTTTTACCAACCCGGTTAACATAAATGAATTATTGGCAAGCGATTTTAAAACAAACCACCGATCGCGAGTTCATGACGCGACTGTGGCGACTGGCCCTGCCGGTTTCGCTGCAATCCATGATGTTCTCCCTGCTCGGCCTCATCGACATCATGATGGTGAGCCAGCTCGGCACCACGGCTGTGGCGGCGGTCGGCTTGGGCAACCGGGTCTTCTTCTTCAATCTGCTGGTGATAGCGGGGCTCTCGGGCGGGGTCTCAGTGTTGGCAGCACAATATTTCGGCCGTGGCGAGATGGCCGGGGTGCGACGCTCCCTGGCCCTGGCCCTGGTGGGCGCCCTGGCGGTGAGCCTGCCCTTTGCCCTCGTCTATGTGCTCTCACCGGGCAGCGTGCTCGGGTTTGCCAGCCAGGAGCCCGCGCTGCGCGCGCTGGCCGACGAGTTCCTGATGATCACCGGCGCCACCATCCTCTGCACCGCCGTGGTGGTGCCCCTGGAGTCGGCCCTGCGCTCGGTGGGCAATGCCGCGGCGCCGACCCGCATCGGCATCATCGCCATCATCGCCAACGTCATCCTCAACTATGCCCTCATCTTCGGCCATTTCGGCGCCGAGGCCATGGGAGTAGCCGGTTCCGCCTGGGGCACTACCCTTTCGCGCCTGCTGCAGACCGCGCTGCTGCTTGCCTATGTGTGGCGTGCCGAGCCCCGTCTCATCCCGCGCAAGCAAGACTGGCTCGCCGCCTTCAGGCGCAAGGAGGTGGTGCGCTTCACCCTGATCGCCCTGCCGCTGTTGCTGCACGACGGGCTCTGGGCCTTCGGCATGCTGCTCTACGGCTTCCTCTACGCGCACCTCGGCACCGACGCCCTGGCCATCATGACCACCCTCGGCACGCTGGAGAGCATCCTCATCTCCCTCTTCTTCGGGCTGGCGGTGGCCTGCTCCACCCTGCTCGGCCACCGGCTCGGGGCCGAGGAGTATGACGAGGCCTGGCAGCACTCCCAGCTCTTCCTGCTGCTGGCACCCGTCGGCGCCCTGCTGGTGGGGACCGCCGTCTGGCTGATGCAGGGCAGCCTGCTGCAATGGGTCGGCAACCTGCCGGGCGAGCTGATGACTGAGGCCGGCCAGGTGCTCGCCATCATGTGTCTGGGCATGCTGCTCAAGGTGTTCAACATGGTAGGAATCGTCGGGGTGCTGCGCTCGGGGGGGGACGTCAACTACAGCATCTTCATCGACATCGTCGGCATGTGGTGCATCGGCCTGCCGCTGGCCTGGGTGGCGGTCAGCCTGCTGGGCTGGCCCCTCTCCTGGGTGGTGGCCGTGGTCCTGCTGGAGGAGCTCTCCAAGGTGCTGCTGGTGCAGCGCCGCATTCGCCAGCGGCGCTGGCTGCGCAATCTGGTGCTGGGATAAGGGAAGAGCGCAAAGCGGGAAAATGCGGGGTCATATCAATGACAGAAAATCCCGCTTTGCAGTATGCTGACCCCCTCTTCAATCAGAGGCGGGGTGCGCCGGCCATGCCGACCCTTGTGCCCCTGCCCAGTAGTCGTTTAAGGAGACGAGCATGCAACCACAAAAAGAGCGGATCACCGAGACTGCCCTGCTGGAGATGGCCAACAAGATCATTCGTGAACACGAGGACTTCATCCACGGCATGCGCGCCGACTCGGTGGAGCAGAAGGGGGACATTCTGGTGTTCAAGGGGGAGTTCTTCCTGGCAGAGGACGGCACCCCGACCGGCAAGACCATGGCGGTGTTCAACATGTTCAAGCTGCTGGCCCAGCAGCTCTCCGGCAAATACACCCTGGCCTGACGCCTGCCCCGTCATCACCGGATGCCGCCCTCAGGCGGCATCCGTTTTTGTGCGCCCTGCATCGCCCGCGGGTTTCCCTGCCTCGGCCACCACGCAGTTGCGACCCGCCATCTTGGCCATGTAGAGGCACTCGTCCGCCCGGTTGAGCAGATCCTCCACCCCCTCGCCACGCTGGGCCAGGGTCAGACCGATGCTCACCGTCACCTCCAGCAGTTCGTCGGAGGTGGGGCTTTTCACCAACCTCGCCTCCACCGCGACCCGCAGCCGCTCCGCCACCCGCTTGGCCTGTGCCAGATCCGTGCAACCGGGCAAGAGGATGGCAAACTCCTCCCCGCCGTAACGCCCGAGCACCATGCCGGGCTCCAGCTGCTCCGACAGGGTGGCCGCCACCTCCTTGAGCACCGCATCTCCCGCCAGATGGCCGAAGGTGTCGTTGATGCGCTTGAAGCGGTCCAGATCCAGCAGCAGCACCGCGAAGGGAGCCTGTTTGCGGATCATGGCGGCCCTCGCCTTCTCGAGCTGCTTCATCAGCAGGCGGCGGTTCATCATGCCGGTCAGTTCGTCCGTGGTGGATTCCCGATAGAGTTGCAGCAGCATGTTGAGCTGGCCGCACTGCACCCAGGCGCTGGCGATGGCAAAGAGCCCCAGCAGCCAGACCTGATTGAGGGTCTGCACGCTCCAGAGAGGCTGGCCCACCAGCAACCAGTTGCCCGCCAGCATGGTGGCCAGAATGCCCCCCGCCAGTTGCAGGCTGAGGGAGAGGGGAATGGGGAAGATGGCGAACAGGCTGATGAGCAGATAGGGGAAGGCCATGTAGCCCGCCTGCATCTCCTGATCCGCGCCGAAGCTGTGCAGGCAGATGAGGGAGAAGAGCATCATCACCGCCATCAGGTAGCCCAGCGCCAGCTTCATGCGCTCGCGCTTGAAGTGGATGAGATAGGAGAGGGGGATGAGGGGCGAGAGGGCCAGCAGGCAGAAGATCCTGACCTGGAACAGCGCCTCGAACTGGATGGCTGGCAGGGTCAACCAGTCCACCAGAGCCCAGCTCGGGAGCCCCGCCATCAGCAGACAGGTGAGCAGCCGCAGCCGCACCGTCATGAAGCCCATCCGGGTCAGGGTAAAATCTTCGGAGTGGGCGCGGGCACTCCAGAACTCCGACAGCTTCAGCATCCAGAGTCTCCATCTTCGAACCGAGGGCTCATTCTACACCGTCCCCATCCTGATGCATCAGCCTCCCTCCCCTTTGTGAGGGATCGGTCTCACACAAACCGGCGGATCTTAATCGCCACAGGAAAACGTTTCAACCCATCAGGAAATAAACGAGTTTGCGCTCAATTAGCGCTGGAAAGCGCGATGCCAATCACTAAAATAGCGCCCAATTTTCTCCCCTCCCCCTACACATTCGAGGTATTTATGGAACAGGCTGCCGCCCCAAGCGCCATCCGAGAGGCCCATCCCCCCAGGCGAGCCCACAGCGAACTGGTCTACGGCATCGAGGATGTCCCACCCCTCCCCCAGACCCTGTTCGCCGCCCTGCAGCATATGCTCGCCATGTTTGTCGCCATCATCACCCCGCCCCTCATCATCGCCAATGCCCTCGGCCTCCCCGCCGACGACACCCGCTACATCGTCTCCATGTCCCTGGTCATGTCCGGCATCGCCTCCTTCATCCAGACCCGCCGTTTCGGCCCCCTCGGTTCCGGCCTGCTCTCGGTACAGGGCACCAGCTTCAACTTCCTCGGTCCCATCATCGCCTCCGGCCTCGCCCTCAAGCAGGCGGCCATGCCCACCGACGCTCTGCTGGGCACCCTGTTCGGCACCATGCTGGCAGCGGCCCTCACCATCGTCGTCATGAGCCGCTTCCTGCACCTGGTCAAACGGATCATCACCCCGCTGGTGACCGGCATCGTGGTATTGCTCATCGGCCTGACCCTCATCAAGGTAGGGCTCATTAGCATGGGGGGCGGCTACGGCGCCCTGGCGGACGGCAGCTTCGCCAGCCACACCAACCTCTTTCTCTCCCTGCTGGTGCTCGGCCTCATCGTGCTGATGCAGCGCAGTCGCAACCCCTGGCTGCGCCTCTCCGCCATCATGATCGCCATGCTGGCGGGCTATGCGGTGGCGCTGCTGCTGGGCAAGGTGGCTGCCCCCACCTTCGACGGCCCGCTGCTGATGGTGCCTGTTCCGCTGCACTACGGGCTCGGCTTTGACTGGCAGCTGTTCGTGCCGCTCGCCATCATCTTCGTGGTGACGGCGCTGGAAGCCATCGGCGACATGACCGCCACCTCCGACATCTCCGGCGAGCCGCTGGAAGGGCCGGTCTACATGGCGCGGATCAAGGGGGGCGTCCTGGCCGACGGCGCCAACTCCATGCTGGCGGCGGTCTTCTCCACCTTCCCCATGTCCACCTTCGCCCAGAACAACGGCGTCATCCAGCTGACCGGGGTGGCCAGCCGCCATGTCGGCCTCTTCATCGCCGCCATGCTGGCCCTGCTCGGCCTGTTCCCGGCGGTGGCGAGCCTGGTGCAACAAATACCTGAACCCGTGCTCGGCGGCGCCACCATCGTCATGTTCGGCACCATCGCCGCCGCCGGGGTGCGCATCATCTCCCGGGAGGAGCTGGACCGCCGCGCCCTGATGATCCTGGCGGTGTCGCTCGCCATGGGCCTCGGAGTGGCACAGGTGCCCGAGGTGCTGCAACACCTGCCGGAGCTGGCCAGGAGCGTGCTCTCCTACGGCGTCGCCACCGGCGGCCTCACCGCCATCCTGCTCAATCTGCTGCTGCCCAGGCGCGCCGCCGCACAGGCCTGACACTCCGCCATCCTTGCACCAAAGCCCCGCCACGCGGGGCTTTACCTTGTTTGCCCCCGCGCGTACTGTGCTTGGCAGCCTCTGCCAAAGGATGCCTTTCATGCCTTATACCCTGCTGCCCCCGCCGCTCGCCCACCAGACACCCGACCAGATCCTGGCCGAGGAGCAGCGCTGGCTGCGGGAGTGCGCCGGTGACGGCGAGCCCAGAGCCCTCCTCTGGCAGGGCCCCCAATGCCTCATCGTCACCCGCAAGGACACCCGTTTGCCCCGCTACCAGGCCGCCTGCGAGCAGCTTGCTGCCGAGGGCTGGCCGGTGTTCGTGCGCGACAGCGGCGGCACCGCCGTGCCCCACGGCGCCGGCATCCTCAACCTCTCCCTCATGCTGCCCCGCACCACCCAGGATCTGGCCCATTACTACCGGCTGCTGGGGGCGCCCCTGCTCGCCCTGCTGGAGGAGTACGGTCTTGCTGGCAGCTACGACTTCGTGCCCGGCTCGTTTTGCGACGGCCAGTACAACCTGGTGATCGGGGGGCGCAAGGTGACCGGCACCGCCCAACGCTGGCTGGCGCCGGGCCGGGATCACGACGGCGCCGTGCTGGCCCAGGCCATGCTGCTGGTGGCGGGGGATGTGGACGAGGGCACCCGGATGGCGAGCCGCTTCTACGAACTGGCCGGGGGAGAGCTGCGCTTTGCTCCGGGCACCTCCACCACCCTGGCCCACGCCATTGGCTGGCAGGGGGATGAGGCGGCCCTGGTGAGCCGGGTGAGCGAAGCGCTGGCGCAGCGGCTTACCGGAGATATTCCCTCCCCCTGACCCCCTGACCCCCTGGGGGCAACAAGCGCCGCCCTTCATTGCGTAAAATGCAAAAAAGCCACGATGAGCGTCGTGGCTTTTGCGTATTTCGCACAGATATTGTCAGAGGATCCGGGATCAAGCCCCGGGTTTTGCCATCCCAGCCCGGATCCCGGTTGACGCCATGGACAGGGGCCCGGCGACAGGGCACCCCGCAGGCCCGCTTCTCATCAGGCCGTCTGCGGCTCGGGCTCGGATTCCGTATCCCGGTCCCGACTGAAGTAGGCACGGGTCTCGGCAATCACCACGTGGCGCAGGCCGATGAGGCCGATGAGGTTGGGCACCGCCATCAGGCCGTTGACGATGTCGGCCAAGAGCCAGATCAGGTCCAGATGGAGGAAGGCACCGCTCGCCACCAGCACCAGATAGATGAGGCGGTAGGGTTTGATCGCCTTCACCCCGAACAGGTACTCGGTGCAGCGCTCGCCGTAGTAATTCCAGCCAAGGATGGTGGTAAAGGCGAAGAACAGGAGGCCGATGCTCACCAGATACTGGCCCACATGGGCATCCAGCCCCTGGGCAAAGGCCAGGCTGGTCATGGCCGCACCGCTCGCATCGCCGCTCCACACCCCGGTCACCACCAGCGTCAGGCCGGTCATGGTGCAGATGATGAGGGTGTCGATGAAGGTGCCGGTCATGGAGACCAGCCCCTGCTCCACGCAGGAATCGGTCTTGGCCGCCGCCGCCGCGATGGGGGCCGAGCCCAGCCCCGACTCGTTGGAGAAGACCCCGCGCGCCACCCCGGACTGGATCGCCAGCATGATGCCGGCGCCGACGAAGCCGCCGGTGGCCGCATGGCCGGTGAAGGCGCTCCCGATCACCAGGGCGATCGCCTCCGGCAGAGCACTGGCATTGTTCACCAGCACGCCCAGACAGGCGACGATGTAGAAGATGGCCATGAAAGGCACCACCTTGCTCGACACGCTGGAGATGGACTGGATGCCCCCCAGGGTCACCAGCGCCACGATCAGGGTCAGCACCACGGCGGTCACTTCACGGGGTACCGAGAAGGAGAGGCTCATGGCATCACTGATGGCATTGACCTGGGGGAAGGTACCGATGCCGAAGAAGGCGACGCCGATGCCGAACAGGGCAAACAGCTTGGCGAGCGGCCTGGAGCCGAGCCCCTTCTCCAGATAGTACATGGGGCCACCCGCCATCTGGCCGTTGGCGTCCTGCTGGCGATATTTCACCGCCAGCAGGCACTCGGCATACTTGGTGGCCATGCCGAACAGGGCGGCCATCCACATCCAGAACAGGGCGCCGGGGCCCCCCAGCTTGATGGCGGTGGCGACCCCGACGATGTTGCCGGTGCCGATGGTGGCGGAGAGGGCGGTGCACAGGGCGCCGAAGCTGGAGACATCCCCCTGCTTGCCCTGCCCCTGATCGCGGCCAAAGACCAGCTTGAGGGCCAGCGGCAAACGCACGATCTGAAGCAGACCCAATCGCCAGGTGAGATAGATACCGGTCCCGACCAGCAGGATCAGCAGGGGGGGACCCCAGATAAAGCTATCGATGGCGGCGAGCGCCGATTGAATTGATGACATGCATCCTCCTTAAAAAACAACGATTAAGGAGGAGAAGGATGATCTTCCCATAGGTGTCGCGATCGGCCAGAGGCGATCGGATGCGGGCCAAAACGTGTTCACACTCTTGCTGCGAGGCCGTGATCAAGGCTCATGCGCTGCTCGAAAGCCTCATGTATTTACATACACTCCGGTTCCTGCGCTGCTCTTTACCTTGCTGACGACCTCTCGTGACAGACCGTGAACAGTTTCAAGCTCAGGTACAACCATCCCATCCCCTCTGTCCTTTTGCCTGAGAGTTTCCGGCGCCAGATTGCGATGCAATCACGGTGCCTTGCTCCTTCGGCGCCCGATTCAACGGGTCTCTCCAGAGTATCGTCCAGTAGCAGTCCACACCGGTTGCCCGGTACCTGAAAGATTCACTTCTTCGGTGGATGGTTGCCCATCGCTCTCCTGCTACCTTCATCCGAACTAGTTTGGATCAGGAAGCGGGCATGGTAATCCAAAAAATGTGAGCTGTCTCGCACTCCCTGGCCCCGGCGCCCCCTTTTTACCTGGCCGCAACCCCCGGGTCTGATGTTATTAGTTCGTTAACTATCAACAGCTTATCAAGCTCCCTTAGGGGGTGCTCCCCATCACGGCCCTGATCGCTTCCCGTATCAAGAGCCTGTTTCGTCTCGACCAGAAAAACTTGCCGACATATCCAATCAAAATGCTTGCACACAAACTCAATAAGCCGATAATCCCGCGCATAACTAAGCACTTTGCAAGGGAGTTATGCAATGTGCCTGGTGGGTCCCTCCGGACCGCTCGCCTGAGCCGGCCGTCGCCGGTTCAATCGCATATGGCTTGGGCATATCACGCCCCCTAAGGACTATCAAAAGAGAATGAACGAGACCCTGGTCGCACAAGATTACCGTCAGTTGGTTGAACAATTCGGCTCCCCCCTGCTGCTGCTCGACAAGGCAGCCGTCCGCAAACAGTATCGGGCCCTGGCGGCCGCCCTGCCCGATGTGCGCTTGCATTATGCACTCAAGCCCCTGCCCCACGAGGCGGTGGTCTCTGTCTTGAAGGAAGAGGGGGCCTGTTTCGATCTGGCCACCAATGGCGAAGTGGATCTGGTGCGCAGCCAAGGGGTTCGCCCGGGACGCTGCATCCATACCCATCCCATCAAGCGTGACAGCGACATCCGTTATGCCCTGGAATTCGGCTGCACCGTGTTTGTCTATGACAACCCGCTGGAGCTGGAAAAGTTCCTGCCCTACAAGGATGAAGTGAAACTGCTGCTGCGGGTCAGCTTCCCGAACCCCGAGACCAAGGTCGATCTTTCCAAGAAGTTCGGCTGTACCCCGGAGCAGGCACTGCCGTTGCTGCAACTGGCCCAGGCCAAGGGGATCAAGGTGATGGGGCTGTCGTTCCACGTCGGCTCCCAGGTGCCCCACGCCCGTCGCCACGTGCAGGCCATCGACGCCTGCCGCGAGATCATGGAGCAGGCCTGGGAGCTCGGGCTCAAGCCCTGGGTACTGGACATCGGCGGCGGCTTCCCGGTGGACTATGACGGCGGCGAGTTCGACATCGACGGTTTCTGCGCCCCGATCCGCGAAGCCCTGGCCAAGCTGCCCGCCACGGTGCAGAAGATTGCCGAGCCGGGCCGCTTCATCAGCGCGCCGGCCATGACCTCGGTTTCCAGCGTGATGGGCAAGGCCCACCGCGGCGACAAGATCTGGTACTACCTGGATGACGGTCTCTACGGCAGCTACAACGGCCAGCTCTACGACCACGTTACCTACCCGGTGAGCACGCCCTATGCCCACGGCGAACTGCACAATGCGGTGCTCTCCGGCCCCACCTGCGACAGCGTGGACGTCATCCGCGACAGCATCATGCTGCCGGATCTCGAGATCGGCGAGCTGGTGGTGGGTCGGGTGATGGGGGCCTACACCTGGGCCTCCGCGTCCACCTTCAACTTCTTCCCCAAGGCGAGCATCCTGATCCTGGACAGCGCCCAGAAGCAGAAGCTGGTTGCCGTAGCCTGAGACCAGGCCCCGCGCACAAAAAAGAGGGGACGCCGCGGCGTCCCCTCTTTCATTTCATCACCAGACTAGATGAACTGGCTCGTCAGCAGCCAGCCGGTGTAGGCGACGAAGCAGGCGAGCAGCACGCCCCCCTCCAGCCGGTTGATGCGCCCCTGCCCCTTGCGGCCCAGACACATCACCAGCAGCAACAGGGTCAGCCCCATCATGATGCTCCAGTCGCGGGAAAGCACTTCGGGCGCCACCTCGAGCGGGTGGATGCCAGCGGCGATGCCCACCACGGCCAGGGTGTTGAACAGGTTGGAACCCAGCACGTTGCCAAGGGCCAGATCGTGCTCGTTCTTGCGGATAGCGATGAGGGACGATGCCAGCTCCGGCAGGGAGGTCCCCACCGCAACTATGGTCAGGCCAATCACCAGATCGCTGATGCCAAAGCCCTGGGCGATGGTCACCGCCCCCCACACCAGCAGACGGGAAGCCCCGATCAGCAGCACCAGACCAATGATGAGCCAGAGGATGGCGCTCTTGAGAGACATCCCCTCGGAGACGATGTCCTCCTCGGTATCTGTATCCAGCGCATCCCCCTTGCCGTTCATGCCGGCCCAGATGGACCAGCCCATCAGCACTGCGAACACGGCCCCCAGAATGGCGGCATCCATCCGGCCCAGATTGCCATCGATGAGCAGGGCGCCGGAGAGCAGGGTGATGCCGAGCAGGATGGGGATCTCCTTGCGCACCACCTGGGAGGCGACGGCGATGGGGCTGATCAGGGCGGTCAGACCCAGGATCAGGGCAATATTGGTGATGTTGGAGCCATAGGCATTGCCGAGCGCGAGCCCGGGATTGCCCTGGGAGGCCGCCAGCGCGGAGACCACCATCTCGGGGGCCGAGGTACCAAAACCGATGATCACCATGCCGATCAGCAGCGGCGGCATACCGGCGTAACGGGCGGTGGCGGCGGCGCCGTCCACGAACTTGTCGGCACTCCAGACCAGCAACGCCAGTCCGACAATCAGGGCAACAAAAGCCAGGGTCATATTGTTCTATCTCATCCACGGCAAACACGAGAGCCAGGCAAGTTGCCTGGCTCCATCCAAACGCGGCCTCAGTGTAACGGGGCCGCTTGCTATTTCAAGGTGTAATCAAACACCGATTAATCTTTCACAGCGCCGCCAGCAGGTTCTGGGCATCCGACACCTCGAACTTGCCTGGCGCCTCC
The DNA here is from genome assembly GCF_040908165.1 of Aeromonas sp. R6-1. Taxonomy (NCBI): domain Bacteria; kingdom Pseudomonadati; phylum Pseudomonadota; class Gammaproteobacteria; order Aeromonadales; family Aeromonadaceae; genus Aeromonas; species Aeromonas sp. R6-1. The sequence continues at coordinate 143,398 of NZ_JBFODF010000053.1, read as the reverse complement.
ACGAAGAGCCGCTCCACCACACCATCGTTGGCGATGAGGGCGAAACGCTGGGCCCGCACGCCGCCGAAGGCCCCGGTCTCCTTGGCCAGACCCAGTGCCCGGGTCCAGCTGCCGTCACCGTCCGCCATCATGGTGATGGCAGAGGCGTTCTGGGCCTCTTGCCACGCCTTCATCACGAAGGCGTCGTTGACCGACAGACAGCACAGTTCCACCCCCTTGGCCCTGAACTGATCGGCCAGGACCACGTAGCCCGGCAGGTGAGCGTTGGAGCAGGTGGGGGTGAAGGCGCCGGGCACCGCAAAGAGCACCACCCGCTTGTCGGCAAACAGGGCCTGGGTATCCTTCACCTGCTTGCCCTCGGCGGTGATAAAGGTAAATTCCCCTGCGGGCAGGGATTGACCGACCGTGATCATGATGACGCATCCTTCTGTGGTTCAAAGAGGCCCAGTCTACCCCATTCCACCAGAAGGCGAAGGGGTCCATCGAGCAGCAACCAAGCGATCGGGGAGCGAACGCCTGTCGCCCCTATTTCTGGCCTGATGGCAGGCGCCTTGCCTGCCAGGTGGCGATGGCGAGCAGGGAGTCAGGCGTGAACTCGCCCGCCCGATCGGCTATCTCGCCCAGGCTCATCCAGTGCACCTCACTCACCTCTTCGGCCTGCAGTTGCAGCGGCCCCTGATAGTGACAGCTGAACAAGCCGCCCCAGACCCGGTAGCGGCTGCCGCTCGCCTCCCCTTCGGCATAAAAGGTGCCGTAATCCTGCAGGGGCACGTCGCGGATCCCCAGCTCCTCGGCCAGCTCACGCCGGGCGGAAAGGGCCATGGCCTCCCCCGTGGTCACCACGCCACCGGCGCAGGCATCCAGCATGCCGGGGCAAAAATCCTTGCTCGGGGTGCGCCGCTGCACCAGGATGCGCTCAGCCTCATCCAGCACCAGGATGTAGCTGGCACGATGACGCAGGTTTTCCTGACGCACCCTGGCACGCTCAGCCACACCGATCACCCTGTCCTGCTCGTCTACTATGTCCACCCACTCCACGTGCGGCACCTTTGTCATGTCTGCAATGGCCGCAGTATATCGGGCCCCGGACCCGGACTCTCACTACTTTTTCAACGCCGGAGCTGCACGCCAGCCGATCACAAGACAGATTCATACAAATCTTTATCAAGTGTCACATCAGTGTCACGGTCCGTCGGCATAGTGTGCCCTGTCCAAACAACAGGGTCTCTTGCCATGAAGGTGTTCAAGCAGTGGTCTCCCCGTCGAATTGCTCGCTATATCAAGAGCTTCCATCATGGAAGTTTCATGGTTGAAGCACTGGGGCGGTTTGAGTTTCAAGGGGGGATCATCGATGTGAAGCCGTTGAGCTGTCATCAGGCGCTGAGCCTGGCCCGGCAGATCAACCTGGCCGTGCGCGATCTGCGCACCACCACCCTGTTGCCGGGCTGACATACTCCTTTCTGTCTGTCGTCGACTTCCATGTACACATTTGCCCGCCGCTCATTCGAGCGTGCGGGCTGTTTTTCTGAAGGTTGTGCCCTGCCTCAGTGCTGCAGGATCTGGGAGAGGAAGAGCTTGGTCCGATCGGACTGGGGGTTGTCAAAGAACTGATCCGGCACGTTCTCTTCGATGATTTGCCCCCGGTCCATGAAGATCACCCTGTCCGCCACCTGCTTGGCAAACCCCATCTCGTGGGTGACGCAGAGCATGGTCATCCCCTCGTGGGCCAGCTCCACCATCACATCCAGCACCTCCCGCACCATCTCGGGATCCAGCGCCGAGGTTGGCTCGTCAAACAGCATGACCTGGGGATTCATGCACAGACTGCGGGCGATGGCGACCCGCTGCTGCTGGCCACCGGAGAGCTGCCCCGGATACTTGAGCGCCTGTTCGGGGATCCGCACCCGGCGCAGGAAGTTCATGGCGATCTCCTCGGCCTCCTTGCGCGGCAACTGCTTGACCCAGATGGGCGCCAGGCAACAGTTCTCCAGCACGGTCAGATGGGGGAAGAGGTTGAAGTGCTGGAACACCATGCCCACCTCCCGGCGCACCGTCTCGATGTTCTTGAGATCCGAGGTCAGGGCCGTGCCCTTGACTAGGATGTCCCCGCTCTGGTGCTCTTCCAGCCGGTTGATGCAGCGGATCATGGTGGACTTGCCAGACCCCGATGGTCCGCAGATGACGATCTTCTCCCCTCTGCCCACCTGCAGGTTGATGTTGCGCAGCACGTGAAACTCACCGTACCACTTGTTGACCTCTTTCAGTTCGACAACTGCGTCCGTTTTCATATCAGAACGACTCCTAATGCTTGTGGCCCGTGTTGAGTTTGCGCTCCAGATAGATGGAGTAGCGGGACATGCCAAAACAGAACATCCAGAAGATCATGGCGATAAAGACATAAGCTTCGGTGGAATACCCCAGCCAGGCCGGATCCGCCAGGGCCACCTTGGAGATGGCCAGCAGATCGAACAGCCCGATGATCAGCACCAGGCTGGTGTCCTTGAACAGGGAAATAAAGGTGTTCACCAGGGAAGGAATGGTGATCTTGAGGGCCTGGGGCATGATGATGAGGCCCATCACCTTCCAGTAGGAGAGCCCCAGGGCATCCCCCGCCTCATATTGCCCCTTGGGGATCGCCTGCAGCCCCCCTCTCACCACCTCGGCCACATAGGCCGCCTGGAACAGGATGATGCCGATGAGCGCCCGCAGCAGCTTGTCGAGCTCCACCTCGGTACTCATGAACAGTGGCAGCATGACGGACGCCATGAAGAGCACAGTAATGAGCGGCACCGCCCGCCAGAACTCGATGTAGACGGTACAGAGGCTGGAGATGACCGGCATGTGGGAGCGGCGCCCCAGTGCCAGCAGGATGCCGAACGGCAGTGCGACCACTATGCCCACCACCGCCAGCACCAGGGTGAGCATCAGCCCGCCCCAGCGGTTCGTTTCCACCACCTCCAGCCCCGCTCCCCCATGGATGAGGAAGAAGGCGATGACAGGGAACACCAGCAGGGTGAAGAGCGCCAGCCACCCCTTGCGCGGGGTCTTTGGCCAGATGAGCAAGGCCAGCAGCGCCGCCAGACCGGCGAAGGTCAGGTTGATGCGCCAGTACTGATCGGCCGGGTAGAAGCCATAGAGATACTGCCCCAGCCGGCTCTCGATGAAGATCCAGCAGGCACCGCCCTGGACGCAAGCCTCGCGACTGCTCCCCTGCCAGGTGGCCGAGAACAGCGCCCAGTCCAGTGCAGACCAGATGATTGGCAGCAACAGATAGGCCAGCACCAAGGTCAGCAGGCCGTTCCACCAGTTGGGGAAGAGGTTCTGCCTGATCCAGGCGAGCGGCCCCCGACGGTGGTTGGGAGGCGGCAGCGCCTCCTGCAATTCATTCACGAACATGACAGCTCCCTAGCGCTCAACCAGCGTCATTCTGCGGTTGTAGATGTTCATCAGCACCGAGGTGGTGATACTGATGACGAGATAGACCCCCATGGTCATGGCGATGACCTCGATGGCCTGCCCTGTCTGGTTGAGAGTCGTCCCCATGAACACCGAGACCAGATCCGGATAGCCGATGGCGGTCGCCAGGGAGGAGTTCTTGGTGAGGTTCAGATACTGGCTGGTCAAGGGAGGAATGATGACCCGCATGGCCTGGGGAATGATCACCAGCCGCAGCGTCTTGGTGGGCGAGAGCCCGAGGGCGGAAGCCGCCTCAGTCTGACCCTTGCTGATGGCCAGGATGCCGGATCGCACTATCTCGGCGATGAAGGCCGCCGTATAGATGGTGAGCGCCAGCAAGAGGGCCGCGAGCTCCGGCAGCACCGTCAGCCCCCCCCGGAAGTTGAACCCTTGCAGCGCAGGCACGCTCCAGCTAAGCGGGCTGCCCGCCAGCAGGAAGGTGATCCCCGGGAGCAGCATGACCAGGGCGGCCACACAGCGCCAGAACGGGAAGATCCTGCCGGTCAGGGCCTGACGGCGGCGAGCCCAGCGGCCCAGCCCCCAGCTCAGCAGCACCGCCAGCACCAGTGCCCAGAGCACGTAGCCGAATCCCTCTTCGAACAGGGGCTTGGGCAGATAGAAGCCCCGCACGTTGAGGAAGGCGAGCCCGCCTATATCCACGCTCTGACGCGGGGAAGGCAGGGTACGCAGCACCGAGAAGTACCAGAAGAAGATCTGCAGCAGCAGCGGGATGTTGCGAAACGTCTCTATGTAGACGGCCGCTATCTTGGCCACCAGCCAGTTGCGCGACAGGCGCGCGACCCCGAGTACGAATCCGAGCAGGGTGGCAAACAGGATGCCGAGCACGGAGACCAGCAGGGTGTTGAGCAGGCCCACCACGAAGGTGCGACCGAAGGTATAGGTCTCGTCGTAGGGGATGAGGCTCTGCAAGATGCCGAAACCGGCCGTGTTGCCCAGAAAATCAAAGCCTGTGGTGATGCCACGGGTGGCCAGATTGGTCAGGGCATTGTTGACGATGTAGAACAGAAACCCGATAACCGCCGCGATGGCCAGGCACTGGAAGAGCAGCGCCCGCACCTTGGCGTCATACCACCAGCGGCCCTGTTCTTTCCTATGGTTTGATGCGTGTAACGCCATGAGGATGACTCCGACAAAGCCAGGGAAAACATGGGGGGCCAGGCCCCCCGGTGACTGTCGACTCAGCGGATGGGTGGCGCGTACATCAGACCGCCCTTGTTCCAGAGGGCATTGATGCCGCGATCAATCTTGAGGGGGGAGCCGGCACCGACGTTGCGATCGAAGGATTCACCGTAGTTGCCGACCTGTTTGACGATGTTGTAGGCCCATTTGTCATCCAGCCCCAGCACAGTCCCTTTGGGCTCTTCCAGCCCCAGCAGGCGACGGATGTCAGGGTTGGTGGACTTGAGCATCTCGTCCACGTTGGCAGAGGTGACTCCGGCCTCCTCGGCATTGAGCATGGCGTTGAGGCTCCAGCGCACCACCTTGAACCACTGATCGTCACCCTGACGCACAGCTGGGCCCAGCGGCTCCTTGGAGATGACCTCCGGCAGCACCACGGCTTCCTCTGGCTTGGTGAGCTTGATCTTGAGGGCATAGAGCTGGGACTGATCCGAGGTCAGCACGTCACAGCGGCCAGCTTCGAAGCCCTTGACGGTCTGATCCGAGGTATCGAACACCACTGGGGTGTACTTCATGCCGCCATTGGCGCGGAAATAGTCGGCCAGGTTGAGCTCGGTAGTGGTACCGGACTGGATACAGACGGCGGCACCGTCAAGCTCCTTGGCGCTCTTGACCCCGAGGGACTGCTTGACCAGGAACCCCTGCCCGTCGTAGTAGTTCACCCCGGCGAACGTGAGGCCCAGCGACCCATCCCGGGTCAGGGTCCAGGTGGTGTTGCGCGAGAGCAGATCCACCTCCCCGGACTGCAGGGCGGTAAAGCGCTCCTTGGCGGTGAGGGAGACATACTTGACCTTGCTGGCATCCCCCAGCACGGCGGCGGCCACGGCGCGGCACACGTCCACGTCGAGCCCGGTCCAGGTTCCCTTGGCATCCGGGTTGGAGAACCCGGGCAGGCCGTCACCGACCCCGCACTGCACGAATCCCTTCTTCTTGACGGCATCCAGCGTACCGTCCGCCCACGCATTGGCTGCCATCAGCGACAGCGCCATCACCATACCTGCCTTGTGTATCTGCTTCATGTCACTCTTCCCTGTGGTTTGATTCGAACAGGCATCAAAATCTAGCGAGATGCCATCGTTTCCCTGCTTTTTGGCAGCTTATCCAGCCGCAGAAAAACCTGTCAATCGGTGCAATCCGGCCCAACCATGGTGCAACAGAACAAAATATCTAAACGGGGGAATATGCACTCTCAGAATCAAAAGTAGACCCTTATTTGCCAAATAGCCTGCTGCTTAAAACCCTTCTTGGCATGAGGATTATTTTTCGAAAATAAATCGGCCGCACCGCATTGGGGCAGCCATTTCTGCTGACAACTGACTCATCAGATTCGGTTTTATACCAAAAGCACCAGAGTGAGGCAGCATGACCCCATATGGAAAAATGGCAATAACAGGCAGGGAAAAGCAAATAAACAGGAGCTAAAAGGCAGGGAAATGGCGACCTCATCTCCCGCAGGCTGGGCTTCATAAGACCAGGAGGTCATCCTCCCCGTGGACCATCCGCAATGTCGGTGATGACGCCGTTTTCTACGGTGACAAACTGCATGAATTCCCGCTTGCCGAAGTTGTAGGTCCAGCGCTCGGCATACTTGACCGTCACTCTCGCCCCGAAGCCGTTCTCCTCGAAGCGGGTGAGATCTTCCTTGAGCATCGGCTGGCCGCAGCGAACCAGCAGCTCTGCCGTGGTGTCTCCCTCGGTCAGCAAGGCGTTCTTGCAACGCAGGGTACCTGCCTGCACAGGCAAGGCCGCCACCAGCAACAACCACAGAACAGGTTTCATTTTGCACTCCATTTGAACAGCATGGCGCCCAGCGAGATGCACACCAGGGCGAACACCATGACCTGACCCAGAGGGCCTGCCACCTCCTGCCATCCCGCCCCTTCCAGCATCACGGCGCGGGCTGCTTCGATGATCTGGCTGAGGGGCAGCCTGGCCGCAAGCTGCTGCAGCCAGGCGGGCGCGCCTTCCAGCGAGAACCAGACACCGGATAAAAACATCATGGGCAAGCTGATGAGATTGAGCAAACCGCTCGCCAGCTCCTCGTTCTGCAGGCGAGCGGCGATGAGCAGGCCAAGGGAGGCCATGGCCGTTCCTCCCGCCAGAGCGATCACCAGCAGCAGCCACCCCGACCCGATGAGGGGCACATCCAGCAGCCAGTAGGCCGCGCAGAAGACCAGCAGGCTCACCACCAGGGTGATCAGCACCCGTGACAGCAACTGGGCGAAGAGAAACTCCAGCGCGCCGAGCGGCGTGGCTCGCAGCCGTTTCAGCACCCCGTTCTTGCGATAACACACGATGACAAACCCGACCCCGAACAGGCCGGAGAACATCAGGTTCATGCCGATCACCCCGGGCAGCAGCCAGTCGCCGTAGCGGATGGCGCGCCCGCTCAGGGACTCTCTTTGCAAGGGCTCCTGCACCGCCTGGCGCAGCAGATACTCGGCCATGGCCCCCTGAGGGGCGTCCGGGTTTATCCAGTAACGCCCCCCGGCGGGTGAGAGCAGCAGGTCCAGCTGATGGTGACGGACCTTGAGCTGGCCTCTCGACGCCTCGTCATAGGGGATGATCTTGAGCAGCGGCACGGCGCGCAGCGGGGCATAGGTTGCGGGCAGTTCCCCCACCACCCCGATCTGCACCAGCGGTTTGGGCGGGCCGGAGAAGATGAGGGAGAAGCCGATGACCAGCAGGAGCGGGAAAAGCAGGTTCCACACCAGGGCCGCGCGATCGCGTACGAACTCGAGGGTGCGGGCATAGAAGAGCGCCCCGATGCGCTTGAGGGATCCCTTCATCGTCCACTCCCGGGATTACATGTCGGCAAGGCGTACCACAGCCCGGAGGCCACGGTCAGACAGAACTCGGTCATCCCTCTCATGCGCCGCTCCGCAGGCTGTGGCCGGTCAGGTTCAGGAAGAGATCTTCCAGATTGGGGGAGCGCACCTGCATGCCGGTGAGCGGCACACCAAGATCCAGCAAGGCTGGCAACAGGGTCGCCACGTCGGGGCAACAGAGCTCCACCTGATCGCCGACCGGACGCAGGGGATAACCGAGCCCAGCCAGGGCCGGGTGACCCCCAAGACGCACCAGTACGCCGTCGAAGTGTTGAGCCAGCAGGGCAGCCGGCGTATCCAGACTGAGCAGGTGGCCGTGATCGACGATGGCAATCAGATCGCACAGCTGCTGCGCTTCGTCCATATAGTGGGTGGTGAGCACCACCGTCTTGCCCTGGGCCTTGATCGCCTCTATTCGCTGCCAGAAGTGGTGGCGCGCCTGGGGATCCAGTCCTGTAGTGGGCTCATCCAGAAACAGCAGTTCGGGATCCCCGAGCAGGGCCAGGGCCAGCAGCAGGCGCTGACGCTGGCCCCCCGAGAGCTTGCGACTGTCCCTGTCGATGAACTCGCCCAAGGCGCACAGATCGATGAGCAGCTCCCGTGGCAAGGGATTGGGGTAGAGGCTGGCGAACAGACGCAGGGTATCGCGCACCGTCAGGAAATCCTGTAGCGCCGTGTGCTGGAACTGGATGCCGATGCGGGAGCGATAATCCGGGCCGCGCGGGGCGCCGTGAAACAGGATCCGGCCGCTGTCCGGGGTGAGGATCCCCTCCAGCAGCTCGATGGTCGTGGTCTTGCCCGCCCCGTTAGGGCCGAGCAGGCCGAAACAACTGCCGGCGGGAATGGCAAAGCTGAGCCCGTCCACCGCCTTGACGCCGGGGAAGTGCTTGACGAGATCGACGACCTCGATGATGGCTGCCATGGCGTGTCTCCCTCACATGGCCGGAATGGACGACGCTCTGACTATATCCAAATCCCCGCCGAAGGCACATGGCCCGTTTGGGCGGCCCAAAAACAAACGGCGACCCCAGGGTCGCCGTTTGCATCACACCAGCCGGATCACAGGATGTCCAGCAGCTCCACTTCGAATACCAGAGCGGAGTACGGCGGGATGGAGCCGGCGCCACGGGCACCGTAGGCCAGATCCTGCGGAATGTAGAGCTTCCACTTGGAGCCAACCGGCATCATCTGCAGCGCTTCCACCCAACCGGCGATCACGCCGGTCACCGGGAACTCGGCCGGTTGGCCGCGCGCAACGGAGCTGTCGAACACGCCACCGTGGGTGAAGGTACCGTGGTAGTGCACGCGCACGGACTGACCGGCAACCGGCACGGCGCCATTGCCTTCGACCATGACTTCATATTGCAGACCGGAGTCGGTGGTCTTCACTTCGGCGCGCTTGGCGTTGTCGGCCAGGAAGGCTTCGCCTTCGGCGGCAGCGGCCTTGGCGGCTGCTTCCTGCTCTTCCTGCATGCGGGCGGTGATGACCTGGAAGGCATCGTTGATATCGTCACGGCTGACCGCGAACTCCAGGCCGTTCAGGGCATCTGCCAGACCTTGTTGCAGGGCCGGGATATCCAGACCGGCGAAGGCTTGCTGAGCCAGTTGGTCGCCCATGTTGCGGCCGATGCCGTAGCTGGCCTTCTGTTCGATAGAGTCGTATTGGGACATTGAGAGGTTGCTCCGGGTCCTGATGGTAAAAGAGACGGGATGATAACAGACTTTTTTGCACCGTGCTGCCAAGACGCCCCTCAATTGACCGCCGGTGGGAGACGCCTCACATCGGCCCCCTCATCCCCGCCCCTTCTCCCGCAAGGGGAGAAGGGAGCAAAACAGAGCACCATGCCGCCGCACGGCCTGTATCAGGCCCTGTCCAGCAACGCCCGCACCGCCGCCACCTTGGCGCCGTCGGTGATGTTGACCCGGCCATCGTCAGAGGTGCCCATGTTCACACCATGGGGCACCATGCCGCCGCGCCAGCCCATGCCGGACATGTGCACTTCATTGACGCCGGTGAATTCGATGATGGTGCGCACGTTGTCGGCGTTGACCCCGGCCCCCGGCATCAGGCTGGCCCGTCCCGCCAGCGCCTGGTGCATGGCCTGCAGGGTTTCGAGCCCCGCCAGCGCGGTCGGCGCATGGCCGGAGCTCAGAATGCGCTCGCAACCCGCTGCGACGATCGTCTCGAGATCCAGCCGCCAGTCGGAGGAGAGATCGATGGCCCGGTGGAAGGTGACGCCGAGCGGCCCCGCCGCCTCGACCAGTTGCCGGAGCTTGCCTTCGGGTACCCGTCCATCTTCATCCAGCAGACCGACCACCACCCCTTGCAGGCCGGCGGCACGAGCGGCCGCGATATCCAAGAGCATCATCTCGAACTCGCCGTCGTTGAAGCAAAAATCTCCGGCGCGTGGACGGATCATGGCGTACACCGGCACAGTGGCGTGGCGGGCAGCCAGCTGCATAAAGCCATAGGAGGGAGTGAGGCCACCCAGCCCCAGCGCAGAGCAGAGCTCGATGCGATCGGCGCCGGCCGCCTGGGCGGTGAACAGGGATTCGAGGTTGTCGATACAGATTTCAAGACGGGTCATGATGACTCCTTGTTCGGGGAGATCAGACCCTCTGTCCGATCTCACAGATTGAGCAGGGCTGCACCGCGCACACCGCCGGCTCCACCGAAGCGGGCCTCGCGGATCGCCGGCAGGGCGACACCGGGCAGCAGGTGGCCGGGCAGACGTTTGGGCAACTCCTCATAGAGGGCTGGCAGGGCGCTCAGGCCGCCCCCCAGCACCACCACATCGGGATCAATCACCGAGATGGCGGTGGCGAGGCCAGCGGCGATGATCTCGAGCCAGCAGTCGATGGTCGAGAGGGCCGCCGCCTCACGGGCATCGGCACGGGCGACGATCTGGTGGCCGCTCACCCGTTCCCCATGAACATGGTGGTATAGCCGCTCCAGGCCCGTACCCGACGCATAGGTTTCGAAACAGACCAGGCGCCCGCAGCCACAGCGAGGACGGGGCAAATCCGGGTATTTCATCAGGATGGTGGCGGGCAGCGGGTAGTGACCTATCTCCCCCGCCAGCCAGTTGCGCCCCTGGATGAGCTTGCCCGCCAGATAGACGGCGCCGCCGATGCCGGTACCTATGGTGACGCCGAGGGCGCTGCCAGCACCGTCTGCGGCCCCCTGATGCACTTCCGACCAGAGGAAACAGTTGGCGTCATTGTCGACCTTGACCGGTCGGCCCAGCAGCTCGGCCAGATCCGCCCCCAGATGGCGGCCATGGATGGCGGGCAGGTTGGCCGCCACTATGCTCCCGTCGAGGCGATTGAGGATCCCCGGAAACCCGATGCCGACGGCCCCTTTCACCCCGAAGCGCGCATCCGCCGCCTCGACCCGCTCGCGGATCAGCTGCTGCAACCCTTCGTAATCATTGCCGGGAGTGCTCATGCGCTCCTCGTGACAGAGATTCAAGGCGCCGTCATACACAGCGAACGCTATCTTGGTGCCGCCAATGTCAAATCCGTAGTACATGCCACACTCCCTTGCGGTGGACCCGGCCACCTCAGTCTGTCCAGATGGGGCACATTGTATTAATTCGCAAAAAAAATAAAGTGACCGAGGGCGAAAAACGGGAGCCAGCTCAAAGCAAACGGAACATTTGTCGCTGTTGGCAAGGTTGTCCGAGGCTCATCAGGGTGCGCTCCTGACCGTCGAACATGAAGCCGCGGCGCAGGTAGAATCCCTCGCCGATGTGATTGCCATCCAGCAGCCAGAGCCTGACGCACTCGCAACCGGCCCGGCGCATCTGCACCGCCACCGCCTGCCACAGCCGTTTGCCATGACCCTGACGCCAGTGATCGGGATGAAGGTAGAGCGCCCGGATCCGCGCCGTCATCAAGCCTTCCTCCAAAGAGGGCTGCCAGTAGAGCAGGCCGATGACCACGTCGTCCTGGCAGACCAGCATGGGAACGGGGCCGGGCTCGGCGAGCCGGTGTCGCCAGATCTGCAGGTGGTCGGTCACCGCCAGCTGGGCCAGCATGTCGGCCCCCAGCACCTCCCCGTAGGCTGCCAGCCAGCTCGCCCGCTGCATCACCGTCATGGCGGCGGCATCGGCGGGACGCGCCAGGCGCAGGCTTACGCCTTGCACTGGGGAACCAGCCCTGATGCTTTCGCCTGCTGGTACAGGGGCTGCACTTCGGCCTGCTGGGCCTGCAGGTTGGCGATCCGGCTCTGGTCGCTGGGGTGGGTGGAGAGCAGCTGGGGCGGTGCCTTGCCACCGGAGGCGGCGCTCATGTTCTGCCACAGGGTGACGGCTTCGGCCGGGTTGAACCCGGCGCGGGCCATCAGCTCGAGGCCGAGCCGGTCCGCCTCGCTCTCCTGGGTTCTGCCATAAGGCAGGGCTATCCCCACCTGGACCCCGAGGCCCAGGGCGGCCATGGTGGCAGCGCCCCCGAGGCTGTCGCTGCTGCCGATGGCGGCGTCAGCCACCGCCAGCCCGATACCGGTCAGCTGATCCCGGGAGAGACGCTCGTTGGAGTGCTGGGCCAGCACGTGGGTCAGCTCGTGACCGATGACGGTGGCGAGCTGGTCCTGATTCTTGGCGACTTTCAGCAGGCCGCTGTACACGCCTATCTTGCCGCCGGGCAGGGCGAAGGCGTTGATCTCCTTGGAGTCGAACACCACCACCTCCCAGCTGGTGATGCCATAGCTGGCAGGCACCTGGGCGGTCACCGCCTTGGCCACGCAGCCCACATAGGCATTCATCCTGGCATCCGTGCTCACCTTCTCCTGCTGCTTCATCTGGGTGAAGGAATCGGCCCCCAGCTGGTTCATCTGCTGGGGGGAGAAAAGCAGCATCTGGTTGCGACCGGTCGGTGACTGGGCGCAGCCGGCCAGCAGGGCGCTGCACAAGGCCGTCAGGGCCAGTCTGGAGAGGGAAGATGCGCGCATGAGAGGGTCCTTTGCCGTGAAGTTGCCCTATTCTCGGAAATGCCGCCGCCCGGCGCAAGCCGGGCGCTGCGCCCTGCGACCAAAAAGATCCTGGGGCGCACCAATGAAAACGAGCCCGCATGGGGCTCGTTTTTCTGCAAGGGCTCGTTCTGTTACATGATGCCCAGCTTCTTCAGGTCGGCCTGAACCACCTTGGCCGGGACCGGCACATAGCCGTCCTTGGCAACGATGGTCTGGCCCGCCTTGGAGAGCATCATCTTCACAAACTCCTGCTCCATCGGGGAGAGCGGCTTGTTCGGATGCTTGTTCACGTAGACGTACAGGAAGCGCGACAGCGGGTACTTGCCGGTGATGGCGTTGTCGGAGCTCGCCTCGATGAAGGTCTTGCCATCCTTGGAGAGCGGAACGGCGCGCACGCCGGAGGTGACGTAGCCGATACCGGAGTAGCCGATGCCGTTCAGGGAGGAGGAGACGGACTGTACCACGGAGGCGGAGCCCGGCTGCTCGTTCACGCCGCTCTTGAAGTCACCGTTGCACAGGGCGTGTTCCTTGAAGTAACCGTAGGTACCGGACACGGAGTTGCGACCGAACAGTTGCAGATCCTTGCCGGACCAGCTGCCGTCCAGACCCAGATCAGACCACTTGGTGGCCGCCTTGGCTTCGCCGCACTTGAGGGTGCTGGAGAAGATGGCGTCGATCTGCGACATGGTCAGCCCCTTGATGGGGTTGTCCTTGTTGACGAACACGGCCAGGGCATCGACGGCGACGCGGATGGCGGTCGGCTTGTAGCCGTAGCGCTTCTCGAATGCCTCCTCTTCACCGGCCTTCATGGCGCGGCTCATGGGGCCAAACTGGGCGACGCCCTCGGTCAGGGCAGTCGGTGCGGTGGAAGAACCGGCGGCCTGGATCTGCACGTTGACGTTGGGATACATGCGCTTAAATTCTTCGGCCCACAGGGTCATCATGTTGGCCAGGGTGTCCGAGCCGACAGAGGACAGGTTGCCCGAGATGCCGCTGGTCGGTGTGTATTCCGGCAGGTCTTTATCCACACCGGCAGCCAGAGCGCTGACAGAAAACAGGGTTGCTGCGGTGAATCCGATGACACCAGCCAGTTTGTTGAGTTTCATCCAATCTCTCCAAGTCCAAGGTTGCAGAAGGCAATCGTCAGGTTGACGTCTAAACGTGGTTGACACCCGATCGCAATGATCCGTGGGCCAGCACCACTCCTTCTCCAGTGTTACAGAAGGTCCGTTCTTTAAGACGGCGCCAGTATCTGGCCTGGCAGTGACAAATTTATGGAATTTATATGACACTTTGATGACATGGGCCGGGAATGGCCCGGATGAAAAAAGGGCTGCGATGCAGCCCTTCTCTCGTTGCTAACACATTGACACAAAATATTATTTCACCAGCACCATGCGGGCGGGAATGAGAAAGCTGAAGCGGCTGCCCGCACCGACCCGGCTCTCGATATCGAGATGGGCATCGTGATGACTCAGGGCGTGCTTGACGATGGCAAGGCCGAGCCCGGACCCTCCGGTGTGGCGCGAGCGGGCCTTGTCGACCCGATAAAACCGCTCGGTGAGCCGCGCCAGATGCTCGGGGGGGATCCCCTCCCCCTCATCCTGCACCGCAAACAGCGCCATGCTCCCCTGCTTGCGCCACTCCACGGTGATCTTGCGCCCCGCCGGGGTGTAGTGGATGGCGTTGTAGACCAGGTTGGAGACGGCGCTGCGCAGTTGATCCTGATCCCCGCGCACCAGCAGATTGGGCTGAACCATGAAGACGATCTCGTGGGCCCGCTCGCCGGAGAGCGCCCGCGCCTCCTGCTCCAGCAGCCCCAGCATGGCGGGCATGTCCACCAGATGGGAGAGATCCACGGTGGGCGCCGCCTCGATGCGCGACAGGGTGAGCAGCTGGTTAACCAGATTGTCCATGCGGATCGTCTGCTCCATCATCACCTTGTGCGCCTTGGCCCACATGGCGGGGGGCGGCGGCTCTTCGGTCATCTCCAGATACCCCTTGAGCACGGTGAGGGGGGTGCGCAACTCGTGGGAGACGTTGGAGACGAAGTGCTTGCGGGTCTTCTCCAGGCTGCGCAGCCGGGTCACGTCCCGCACCACCAGCATGGCCTGATCCTCGGCATAGGGCATGATGCGAAATTCGAGGAACTTCTCCTCGTTGATGGGGGAGTGCATCTCGAACGGCTCGTCATACTGCCCCTTGCCCAGATAGGCGACGAAGGCGGGGTGACGGATCAGGTTGCCGATGTGCTGGCCGGCATCCTCGGGCCAGCGAAAGCCGAGCAGTTGCTCCGCCAGCCGGTTGCACCAGAGGATGCTGCCGTCGGTACGAAACACCACGGCCGCATCGGGCAGCGCCTCCGCCCCTTCCCGAAAGCGGCGGATGAGGCCCGCCAGCTCCCGGCGCCGGGCCCGGTGACGCTGCTGCAACTTGTAGATGCCGTTGAAGATGTGCTCCCAACTGCCGCTGCCGTGGGGCGGCACCAGGCTGCGATCGTGCCACAGCCAGTCCGACAGCCGCTTCTGGAAGCGGTAGTGCCAGACCAGGTGCACCACAGTGGCCACCAGCAGGCAGAGAACGAGATGATCGATTAACCAACCTACCAAGACGAAGGGGCTGTAGAAGAACGCCATTCGCCACAACTGTCGCCGCCAGGCGTAAGGTTGCAACATTAAGATCTCCTAGAGACAGCAAAGAGCCGGGTCCAATGCCCGCCGGCAGGCGCTGGCGGCACTGGCCCTGACCTAGAGACGGGTCGAGAAGCGGTAGCCGGCCCCGCGCACCGTCTGGATCAATCTGTCGTGCCCCGTCTCTTCGATGGCCTTGCGCAGGCGGCGAATGTGTACGTCTACCGTCCTGTCCTCGACATACACGTTGGTACCCCAGACGTTGTTGAGCAACTGCTCGCGGCTGTAGACCCGCTCGGGGTGGGTCATGAAGAAGTGCAGCAGCTTGAATTCGGTCGGCCCCATGTCGAGGGCCTTCTCCTCGGCACTGACCCGGTGGGAAACGGGATCCAGCTTGAGCCCCTGCACCTCGATCACCTCGTCCACCGAGGTGGGAGAGACACGGCGCATCACGGCGTGCAGGCGGGCGGTGAGCTCCTTGGGGGAGAAGGGCTTGGTGATGTAGTCGTCGGCACCGGCCTCGAGCCCGCGCACCTTGTCCTCTTCCTCGCCCCGGGCGGTCAGCATCACCACCGGGATCTGGCGAGTCATCTCATCCTGCTTGAGCTGCTTGAGGAACTGGATACCGCTGCCGCCTGGCATCATCCAGTCCAGCACGATGAGTTCGGGGTAGGGTTCGCGCACCTTTGCCAGTCCATCGGCGTAATCTTCTGCTTCTACTGTTTCATATCCCTTCTGCTCAAGCACGAAGCAGAGCATTTCGCGGATCGGTGCCTCGTCCTCGACCACCAGAATTCGCTTAGCCATATCCCTTCTCTCTCCTCTGTGAAGATGGGTGCGCCAATTATTAGAACTTTCTGTGACACTTTTATGACTTTATGACGGGCGGGATGATAAACGTTTTCAGATTCAGTTGGCAGCAGCGAGTTGCAGCAGGTCCCAGCGATTGCCACTGATGTCCTCGAACACCACCACGGTGCCGTAGGGTTCGAGGCGCGGCTGTTCACAAAAATGAACGCCATAGGCCTGCATCCGCTCGTAATCGCCCCAGAAGTCGTCGGTCTCGAGGAACAGGAAGACCCGACCGCCCCCCTGGCGACCGATGGCGGCGCGCTGCTCCTCGTTGGCCGCGCGGGCCAGCAGCAGGGCGGAGCCGGGAGCCCCCTTGGGAGCGACCCGCACCCAGCGTTTGCCCGGTTTGCCCGGCTCGTCGAGGGGGGTGTCTTCCAGTAGCTCGAAGCCCATTCCCCGGGTGAAGAAGGCGATGGCCTCGTCGTAATCCGCCACCAGCAGCGTCAGGGCGCCAATGTGTTGTGCCATGGCATCTCTCCTCGGATAAATGATGGGGCGCATGATAGCCCCGCCCGGCCATGGGCTCCAGCGCCGGATCAGTCGGGCGCCACCTCCACCCGGTTGCGACCATTCTGCTTGGCCTGATAGAGCGCCTCGTCGGCCCGCTTGAGCGCCTGCTCCAGGCTATCCTTGCGCCGCTCGGCCACCCCGAAGGAGGCGGTGATCCCGAGCCCCAGCGGCCAGTGCCTGTACCCCTCCAGCGCCCCTCTCAGCCGCTCCGCCAGGGCGGCGGCCCGTCCCTCGTCGTAATGGAGGCAGACCAGCACGAACTCCTCCCCGCCCCAGCGCACCAGTCGGCACAGGCTGTCGCAATGGCGCAGCAGCTCGCTCACCATGTGCTTGAGCACCTCGTCCCCCACCGGGTGGCCGTGACCGTCGTTGACCCCCTTGAAGTGATCGATGTCGATATAGATGAAGGAGAGCGGCATCTCGCCGAGCTCCCCGAGCAGCTTTTCGCCGCCGAGCCGATTGAGGGCCCCGGTCAGGGGATCGTAACGGGCCTCCTCCTCGGTACGCCGGTTCTGCTCGCACAGGCTCGCACTCAGGGCTTCAGCCGCGAGGCGCGCCTCCCTGGCCTTGCGCAGCCGATCCCCGAACATCAGGTTCTGGACCAGGAAGAGCAGCACGCCGTAGACAAGCCACCCCAGCAGCAGATAGCGATAGAAGTCCCCCGGCTTGCACCAGCGGCCATAGAACTCCAGCCGCTCGAGCCGCAACCGGTACTCCCCCGGCAGCATCTTGTCATCGGAGGCGATCTCGATGGCATAGACATGGTGCAGATCCGGCCCCTGCTGGACCAGCGGAATGTCGTACTGCTGCACCCACCAGGAGCTGGGGGCAAAGACGTTCAGGGGTACATCCTGCTCACGGCCAAAATCCCTGGCGGTGAAGAGCACTTCGTTGAACTTGTGGGAACTCTCGTCTTCCCGCGTCGAGTAGACGGGATCGTAGTTGCGCAGATAAAGGCGCCAGGCCTGTACCCCCTGCCCTTCTACATCCAGCCTCACCCGCACCCCGGTGAAGCCGGAGAGATCCAGCCCCTGCTCGGGGTCGGTCAGGGTCAGAACCAGCTCGCAGAAAGGATAGGCATATTGGCTTCGCAGGGTGCACTGGATGGCGGGTCTGTCGCCCCCCTGACTCAGGGTGGCGACGGAGGAGCCCTTGTGGGCCCTGTCATCCTGGGCACGCACGGACAAACCGGCCTGGCTCAGGATGTCGAGCCGCCGCTCGGGTCCGAATTCGAATAACACCATGGCCAGCAGGCTCGCCGCCAGCAGGCACCAGAACAACAGCGTCGTCATGCGGGGATAGGAAGGGATCATCGGTATCACACCTGAAAAAGGGCTTTTACCCTACACCTTGAAGCGCCGGACCGCGCTGATCCAGATCCAAGGTTATTACACGCGCCGCACCGGGCGCAGACGAGTGCCGACTAGCCGGCACGGGCCCCATGGGGCGCAAGCGGCATCGGCCAGCAGCCGGAAGAGAGGCGGGGGGCCTCGTCGGTCGTAAGATGGATCATTGCGCACTCCCTGCGATGGAAACATAACGAAAAAACGTCCTTGCCACCGCAGTCTACACAAGCGCTGGACGGCGCGACACCCATTACCCCTCCTCCCGCAGCGCCCGATAGAGGGTGGTGCGACTGATGCCAAGACGGCGCGCCGCCTCGCTTACGTTGCCGCCGCACTCTGCCAGGGTCTGCTGCACCCGCTGCCGGCTCTGCTCGCGCAGGGTATTCCCTCCCAAAGGTGAGCTCGCTCCCCCCGCCACGGCGGGCAGATGCAGATGGGCAGGTTCAATCCAGCCCTGCCCCTCTGCCAGTACACAGGCCACCTCCAGCGCCTGTTTGAGCTGGCGCACGTTGCCGGGCAGTGGGTGGGCCAGCAACCGCTGCTCCGCCTCCCGGCTCAGTTGCAGTGCCGGGTCCATCTGGGCGAGCAGGTTCAGGATCAGCCCCTGACGCTCGGGCACCGACCAGGCCCGCAGGGGGGCCAGTTGCTGGCGCCAGCCACAGATGCGGTAGTAGAGATCTTCGCGAAAGGTGCCGGCCGCCACCATGGCCGCCAGATCCCGATGACTGGCGCTGACCAGCCAGAAATCCACCGCCTCGGGTCTGTGGCTGCCCACCGGGGTGACGACGCGCTCCTGCAACACCCGCAGCAGCCGGGTCTGGGCCTGGAGCGGCAGCTCGCCAATTTCATCCAGCATCAGGATGCCGCCGTGGGCGGCGCGCAGATAGCCCTGGCTGCCCTGGCTGCGGGCACCGCTGAAGGCCCCCCCCACGTAGCCGAACAGCTCGGCCTCCACCAGCTCCGCCGGCAGGGCGCCGCAGTTGACGCACACCAGAGGCCGCTCCCGACGGCTCGATCTGGCGTGCAGGGTGCGCACCAGGTGCTCCTTGCCGCTGCCGGTCTCCCCCTCGATGAGCAATGAGATGCCCCGCTCCAGCATCTTGAGCGGCACCTGCTGCGCCTGCGATCCCCCCTCCTCAACCGCGCTCGGCAGGGGGAGCCTGGCGGCGCGCTCCCCCGCCTCCGGCACCAGCCGCAGGCCGCGGCGCTCGCGCAGCAACTGCTGACCGTCGAAGGGGTGCTGGCCGAGCCAGAGCCGACCGGCCCGGTTGGCCCCGAGCAGCTCGCCCCCCTCCCCCAGCAGCAGGCGGGCAGACCAGAGGCTCTGGGGATCGAGATCCACCAGCCAGCCCGGCTGGCGGGCCAGCAGGGCGTTTTCCAGGGTCATGGCCAGGAGACGCACGGTGCCCAGCATGTCGCCGCCGTGGTGGGCCGCATCGGTGGAGATGTCGAGCACGCCGAGCAGTTGCCCGTCCGGCCCGAGCAGGGGACAGGCGCTGCAACTGAGAAAGCTGTGCTGGGCGAAGAAGTGCTGCGCCCCCAGCACCTGCACCTCGCTCTGCTCGGCCAGCGCGGTGCCGATGGCGTTGGTGCCCTTGCTCGCCTCCCCCCAGCGGGCGCCGCTGCGCAAAAAAATGCGATCCGCATGGCGGGCAAACCGGTCGTCTCCGCTCACCGCAAGGATGGCCCCCTCGCCGTCACACAGCAGCAGACGACAGGGTCTGCCCGCCAGCAACTGGCCAAAGAGCGGCAGCACGAAGCGCTGGAAGCAGGCGATGAGCGTCCTGTGCTGCTCCTGGCGAGCCGACAGCTCCCCCTGGGGCAGCAAGTCCAGCTCGGCGCTCTGCTGGCGGCTCAGCCCCTGATGCAGGCAGCGCTCCCAGGAGCGCTGGATTGGGCTGGCACCGGATTGAGGCAACTCGCTCATCACACCTCCTTCTACACACTCGCGAATAGGGCCGCCTTGGGGAAGCGCCTTCATCACGTCTCCTGTTCACAAACGGCACAGTGTCACACCCGATGTTCCGAAACGGCACAGTTCGGGGGCCGTCCAGGGGGGCACTGGTTAACCAAGATACCCCTTGGCACCCCGTTTGATAACGTTTTTGCAACCTTTTTGTGTAGAGCGCCGCCCGCTGGCACGCCCCTTGCGATGACAGGAAGCAACCGGACTGCCCGCCAGGCCGGTCAGGACCACACACACATAAGGATGATGAGATGATTTATACCGCTCCCGGTCAGGCAGGTGCCCTGGTCAGCTTCAAATCCCGTTATGACAACTTCATCGGTGGCGACTGGGTGGCGCCGCGCGCCGGCCGCTATTTCGAGAACATCTCGCCGGTGGATGGCCGGGTGTTCTGCGAGGTGGCCCGCTCCGACGCCGCCGACATCGAGCTCGCCCTGGACGCGGCCCACAAGGCGTTCGCCAGCTGGAGCAAGACCAGCGTCACCGAGCGCAGCAATCTGCTGCTGCGCATCGCCGATCGCATCGAACAGAACATTGAGCGGCTTGCCGTCGCCGAGACCTGGGAGAACGGCAAGGCGGTGCGCGAGACCCTGGCCGCCGACCTGCCCCTGGTGGTGGATCACTTCCGCTACTTCGCCGGCTGCATCCGCGCCCAGGAGGGCTCCGCCGCCGAGCTGGACCAGAACACCGTCAGCTACCACTTCAAGGAGCCCATCGGCGTGGTCGGCCAGATCATCCCGTGGAACTTCCCCCTGCTGATGGCCGCCTGGAAGCTGGCCCCGGTACTGGCGGCCGGCTGCTGCAGCGTGCTCAAGCCCGCCGAGCAGACCCCGGTCACCATCATGCTGATGATGGATCTCATCAAGGACATCCTGCCCCCCGGCGTGGTCAACGTGGTCAACGGCTTCGGCGCCGAGGCGGGCCAGGCGCTCGCCACCAGCAACCGGATCCAGAAGCTGGCGTTTACCGGCTCCACCGAGGTGGGCGCCCATATCCTGCGCTGCGCCGCCGACAAGCTGATCCCCTCCACCGTGGAGCTCGGTGGCAAGTCCCCCAACATCTACTTCGCCGACGTGATGCAGCATGAGAGCAGCTACATCGACAAGGCGGTGGAAGGGATGCTGATGACCTTCTTCAACCAGGGCGAGGTGTGTACCTGCCCATCCCGCGCCCTGGTGCAGGCCAGCATCTATGACGACTTCATGGACCGGGTGCTGGCCCGCGCCCGCACCATAGTGCAGGGCAACCCCCTCGACACCACGACCCAGGTGGGGGCCCAGGCGTCCCGCGAGCAGTTCGACAAGATCCTGAGCTACATGGAGATCGGCCGCGGCGAAGGGGCAAAAATGCTGCTGGGCGGCGGCCCGGCCAAGGTGAGCGGGCTGGAGGGGGGCTTCTACATCCAGCCCACCATCTTCTCGGGCCAGAACAAGATGCGGGTGTTCCAGGAGGAGATCTTCGGGCCGGCCCTCGGGGTCACCACCTTCAAGGACGAGGCGGATGCCCTGGCCATTGCCAACGACACCCAGTACGGGCTGGGGGCGGGCCTGTGGACCCGGGACAGCAATCTGGCCTGGCGCATGGGGCGCGGCATCCAGGCCGGCCGGGTCTGGGTCAACTGCTACCACGCCTACCCGGCCCACGCGGCCTTTGGCGGCTACAAGAAGTCGGGGATCGGTCGCGAGA
This sequence comes from Aeromonas sp. R6-1, assembly GCF_040908165.1. Classification (NCBI taxonomy): domain Bacteria; kingdom Pseudomonadati; phylum Pseudomonadota; class Gammaproteobacteria; order Aeromonadales; family Aeromonadaceae; genus Aeromonas; species Aeromonas sp. R6-1. Next base: position 121,952 of record NZ_JBFODF010000053.1, on the reverse strand, counting down.
CCCACAAGATGATGCTGGACCACTACCAGAACACCAAGAACCTGCTGGTGAGCCACGACATCAACCCCCTCGGCTTCTTCTAAGCCCATCCCCTGATCCACAAGGGCGCCTGCGGGCGCCCTTTTTCATGCGGTTCAGGCCACGGGTTGGCCCAGTTGCTGGCGATAGCGCTGGGGGGCGCAGCCCTGTTCCCGCTGGAACATGGCGATGAAAGCCGAGGTGGAGGCGTAACCGAGGCGCCAGGCGATCTCCTGCACCGGCATCTCGCCCCGCAGCCAGTCCAGCGCCTTCACCAGCCGCAGCCGGGTGCGCCACTGGCCGAGGCTCATGCCAAGCTCCTTCTGGCAGCGCCGCGCCAGGGTGCGCTCCGTGGTGTGCAGCACCCTGGCCCACTCCACCAGCGTGCGGTTGTCCTCCGGCGCTGCCTGCAATGCCGCCAGCAAGGGGGCCAGCAGGCGATCCCGGCTCTGGGGCAGGTAGCTCGGCTGGCAACGGGTGCGGGCCAGCTTCTCGATGAAGAGCTCACCCTGACGGGCATCCCACTCATCCTCCATGTGGCCGACCCGGCGCTGGGTGAAATCCTCCAGCAGGGCTCGAAGCAAGGGGGTGAGCGCCAGCAGCTGGGGTTCCCGTGGCAGGCGCGGCGCCAGGGCGTGGCTCACGTAGATGGAGGTGTAATCCAGGGTCTGCTCGTTGAAGGCGGTGTGGGGCAGGTCCGCCGGCACCCAGATGAGGTAGTCCGGAGGCGCCACCAGCCGCTCTCCCCCCACCTCCACCACCATGACCCCCAGGCTGATGAGGCTGAGCTGACCCCAGGGGTGGGCGTGCTCGGCGCAGGCGTTGCCCCCCTGGATCTGGCTGTAGCGAAAGTAGAGGGGGTTGGGGTCGGCCAGCAGGCGATCCTGCTCGGCCAGGGTGAGGGTGCCCATGCAGATTGTCCCAAAGCGGTTATGACATGTCTTATTTACGCTACTTACCTCGTTCAAGACAAGGCTAGACTCTCCCCATCGTACCAAGGAGTGCCTATGCCTTTTCTCTTCCCCCTGCTCGCCATCCTGATCTGGGCCGCCAATACCGTGGTCTCCAAGGCCGCCGCCGGCGTGCTGGATCCCGCCGCCATCTCCTTCTATCGCTGGGTGATCGCCGCCCTCGCGCTCTCCCCCTTCTGCCTGCCGCAGCTCTGGCACCGCCGGGCCGACATCCGCCCCTGGCTCGGCAAGCTGCTGGTGCTCTCCCTGCTCGGCATGGTGCTCTACCAGTGCCTCGCCTACTACGCCGCCCACAGCACCTCGGCCACCAACATGGGGGTCATCGGCTCCCTGCTGCCCCTGCTCACCCTGCTCATCGGGGCCTGCTGCTTTGGCCAGAAGCCGGGCAAGCAGGCGCTGCTCGGCATGAGCCTCTCCCTGTTCGGGGTGCTCTGGCTGCTGGGTCAGGGCAACCCCCTGGCACTGCTGCACAGCGGCATCAACCCCGGCGACGGCATGATGCTGCTGGGGGCGGCCAGCTATGCCCTCTATGGCCTCTTGATCCGCCGCTGGCAACTGCCGTTCGGCCCCTGGCTCAACCTCTACCTGCAGATCCTGCTGGCGGTGCTGCTGCTCATCCCGGTGGCCCTCTCTGCCGACTCCCTGGCCATTCCCGCCCAGGGCTGGAGCATGGTGCTGTTCGCCGGCCTCGCCTCCTCCATCTTCGCCGCCTACTGCTGGATGCGCGGCCTCGCCACCCTGGGGGCGGAGCGCACCTCGGTCTTCATGAACCTGATGCCCCTGTGCACGGCCCTCATCGCCGTCATCACCCTGGGGGAGCCCATCCACGGCTATCACCTGCTGGGGGGCGGCCTCATCCTGACCGGGGTCATGCTCTCCCAGCTCAAGCCGAGGGTACGCCGTCCTCTGCCGGAAGGGGCATAAGCCATCGCCGTGGCAGCATAAAGAAGGGAGCCTCGGCTCCCTTTGTCATTTTCTCGCCCAGGTGGTGCCCTCAACGGAGCGAGCAGGCCAACCCGGGGCGGGCTGAGTGCGAGCCGCTCATGCGTTCACCCCCTTCATCCCCTCGGCGGTATAGCGCTCCCCCGCCACCGGCAGGGTCCGGATGGCCTGTCCCAGGGCCCCGAGCTCTGCTGGGGAGAGGCGCAGCGAGAGGGCGCCGAGGTTATCCTCAAGGTGGGTCAGGCGCCGGGTGCCGGGGATGGGCACTATCCCCTCCCATTGCGCCAGCAACCAGGCCAGGGCTATCTGCGCCGCCGTGCACCCCTTCTGCCGGGCCAGGGCCATGACCGCCTGCACCAGGGTGCGGTTGGTGGCGAGGTTTTCCCCCTGAAACCGCGGCAGACCGGCCCGAAAATCCCCCTCCTCGAACACCGCCTCCTGCTGGTAACGCCCGGTCAGAAACCCGCGCCCCAGGGGGGAGTAGGCCACCAGACCAATCCCCAGCTCCCGGCAGGCGGGCAGCACCGCCGCCTCCACCTCCCGCGTCCAGAGGGAGTATTCGGTCTGCACCACCGCCACCGGGTGCACGGCATGGGCGCGCCTCAGGGTGGCTTCGCTCACCTCGCACAGACCGATGCGGGCTATCTTGCCCTCCTGCACCAGTTGCGCCAGCCCGGCCATGGTCTCCTCGACGGGATGGGCCGGATCGAGGCGGTGCACATAGTAGAGATCGATCTGCTCGATGCCGAGGCGGCGCAGGGAACCCTCGCAGCTCTGGCGTGCATAGGGGGCGCTGTTGTCGAGGGTACGCCTGTACTCCCCGTGCTGGCGCACGATGCCAAACTTGGTGGCGACCTTCACCTGCCCCCGCCGGGTCGCGAGAAAACGCCCGATCAGCGCCTCGTTGTGGTGGGGGCCGTACATGTCGGCGGTGTCGAGCAGGTCGATGCCCCGCTCCACCGCCTCCGCCAGCACCCGCAAGGACGTCTCATCGTCCCGCGGCCCGTAGAATTCGCTCATCCCCATGCAGCCCAGCCCCAGGGCAGAGACCTGCAGATTGGCTCCCAGTGTTCGTCGTTGCATCGCATTTTCTCCCTGACAAGTTGCAGGGGAGTATGGTCTTCCGAAAATGAATGAGATATAGAGATAACTGGCAACCTATCTTCCGATTATGGAAATACTATGCACGATCCCCTGCTCTGGGACGACGCCCGCGTCTTCCTGGCCATCACCCGCAGCGGCACCCTGAGCGGTGCCGCCCACGCCCTGCGCATGGGGGTGGCCACCGTCTCCCGGCGCCTGGACAGGCTGGAGGCGGCCCTCGGCCTGCCCCTGTTCAGCCGCCACCAGCAGGGCTATCGCCTGACCGACGACGGGGAGGCCCTGCTTGAGCGAGCCGAGGCGCTGGAACATGCGGGACTGGCCTTTGGCGAGGCGGGGCAGTTGCAGGGCCAGGTGGCCGGCACAGTGCGTCTCGCCACCGCCGAGAATCTGGCCAATCCCCTTATCATCCCCTCCCTGCCGACGCTCTTTGCCCAGCACCCCGAGCTGAGGGTGGATCTGGTCACCGGGGTGCAGACGGTGAACCTGCACCGGCGCGATGCCGATCTCGCGGTGCGCATGGTCAAGCCCGATGCCGGCCACCTCACCCTGCGGCGCCTGGGCACCCTGGGCTTTGGCCTCTACGGGACCGGCGCCTACCTGGATGCCCGCAGCCCCGGGGTGGATGCCGCCAGCTTCGATCAGGATGACTTCATCGGCTGGAACGAAACCCAGAGCCACCTGCCCGCCGCCAGATGGATGACCCGCATGCTGCGCGGCCGCCCCTGTCGGGTGGAGACCGGCACCCTGGCGGCCCAGCTCGCCGCCGCCCAGGCCGGTCTGGGGCTCGCGGTACTGCCCCACTACCTCGCCCGCCAGACGGATCTGGTCTGCCTGCTGCCGGAGCTCGGGGTGGATCAGCCCATCTGGCTGGTGCTCCACAGCGATCTCGCCCACTCCCGGCGGGTGCGGGCCGTGGCGGATCACCTCATCGCCCTGTTCGAGCGCGCCCGCACCGCCCTGCACCCCTTCTCGGGCGACCCCAGATAGAGGGGCCGGGTCGCATCGGGGCGAAACAAAAGGGAGCTCAAAGGCTCCCTTTTATCTGCGCGGCCTGCGCAGCATGGTGTGCGCGGCCTCTTCGGCGTTGTGCCTGCGGCGGGGTCACGACTCCCGGCGCCAGTGGTAACGCCGCTCCGGGCGGCCACGCTGGCCGTAGTTGAGCTCCACGTCCAGCCGATCTTCTGACTCCAGAAACTCCAGGTAACGGCGGGCCGTAGTGCGACTCAGGGAGAGGCGCAGGGCCACGGTGTCGGTGGAGAAGGTGTTGTCCGGCTCCCCCGCCAGCAGGTCCAGCACCTGGCGCAGGGTGATGGCGTCGATCCCCTTGGGGGTTTCCCGCGCCTCCCGCCCCTGGTTGCGCGCCTTGCCCATCAGGCGGTCCAGATCGCTCTGGGCCAACTCCCCCGGCTCGCACAGGCGGCGATGGAGGACCAGGATCTCCTCCAGGCTCTGCTGGATGCGAAACAGCCGCAGCGGCTTGATGACGTAGTCCTGGACTCCCAGGTTGAGGGCCTGCTGTATGGTCTCCACGTCGCAGGAGGCGGTCACCATCATCACCATCACCTCCCGGTTGTGGCTGCGCAGCCGGCTCACCCACTCCAGGCCCGAGCCATCGGGCAGGGAGATGTCGACCATCAGCAAGCGGGGCTCGCTCCCCGCCATCAGGCGATCCGCCTCGGCCAGGGTGCCGGCCCGCCCCATCAGGGAGAACCCGGCCGTGGAGGAGACCAGCTCCCCCAACATGGCGCCTATCCGCTCGTCATCCTCGATAATCAGCGTGAAGATTGGCTTCATGACTTACACCAATTGGTTTTTATTCAAATAGATACCGAACAGGGTCGTCTGCTCGGCGGTGCGGCGCCATTCTATCACGCCCCCCCGCCTGGCCACCGTCTTCTTGACCAGGAAGAGGCCGACCCCGTGATCCCCGGTCTGGCGGCTGACACCGTAGTCGAACAGGTGATCCGCCAGCGCCTCGTCCACCCCCTCGCCACTGTCCTCCACCTCGATCACCAGCCGCCGCCCCAGATCATCGAGGGAGAGCAGCACCCTGGGCGCGGCGTGCTCGCGGTTCCCCCAGGCGGCGCGAATGCCGTTGTCCAGCAGGTTGCCGATGCAGGTGATGAGATCCGCCGACACCTCGGCCGGATACTCCCCGAGGGCCGACCCCGCATCCAGCACCAGCTCCACCCCCAGCTCCCGCGCCCGGCTGAACTTGCCGAGGATGAGCCCGGCCACCGGCTTGTTCTCGATGACCCGCAGCAGATCCTGCAACATGTTCTGGCAGGCTTCGTTCTCCTGCTGGATGAGGTCTACCGCCTGATCCACGTGGCCGAGTTGGAGCAGACCGGAGAGGCTGCTGAGCTTGTTGGCGAATTCATGGGTCTGGATGCGCAGCATCTCGCCGTACTGGCGCAGGTGGGTCACCTGCATGCCCAGGCTGCCGGTGCCGTCTGGCCGGCTGAAGATGAGCATGCGCCCCGGCTCGCGACCGCTGAGCTCCTGCCAGTGGCCGACGAAGTCATCCCCCTGCACGGTGAACCTGACCGCCCCCCCTTGCTGCAACGTGGGCACGAGGCCGGGGGCCAGCTCCGCCAGGGAGCGGCCCAGCAGGGCGTGGCGCCCGGTGCCGGGCAGTCGCAACTGGTAGAAGGCGGCGCTGTTGAGCATGGTGATCCTGTGCTGGTTGTCCAGGGCCACTATCCCCTCCGAGATCCCCTCCAGCACCAGATCCTGCTGGGCGAAGCGATTGGCGATGGTCTCCGGCTCCAGATCCAGCAGGGTGCGCCGCAGCAGGTGCTGCACCCAGAGCGCCAGCAGCAGGCCGCACCCCAGCACCGCCGCGATGGCGCCGACCAGCAGGGCGATCCGCTCCTGATAGGTGCCCTCCACGGTGCGCATCAGATAACCCACCGCCACCGCGCCGATGGCCTGGCCATCGGGCCCCACCACGGGCGCGAAGCAGCGGATGGCGGGGCCCAGGGTGCCCACGTCCCGGGAGCAGTAGCTCTCGCGCGACTGGAGTGCAGGCCAGATGTCCTCCCCCCGGAAGGTCTGGCCCACCAGCTCGGGCGAGGGGTGGCTCAGGCGCCTGGCATGTTCGTCGGTCACCACCATGTAGGCGGCATCGGTGCGGCTGCAGATCCCCTGCACATAATCCCGCAGCCCGGGATCGCTCCCCTTCTCCAGGGCCTGGACCACCCGGCTGTCCGCCGCCAGCACCCGGGCCAGATCGCTCCCCTTCTCCTTCAGGTTGTTCTCCAGCAGGTGGCGCATGAAGAGGGCGAGCAGACAGCCCAGGATCAGGATCAGCAGCAGTGACAAGCCAAGCGAGAGGGTGACTAGCTGGTGGCGCAGTTTCATCGTTCAACCTTGCAGCGGACGGGGAAGCCCAGGGTGAGGGTGTCCCCCGGCCGGGTCAATGGCCAGCCTGGCGCACCTCAAAGGTGGCCACTCTAACGCCTCCTCCGGCCGTTGTCGGTTAGCTGGCCCGCAAAGCCATATAAAAACTTAAACACCACGGCCCGGGCAAAAAACCTGAACGTGAGCTGTATCACACTATTTACTTAGCCTGCGAAATAAATATAATGCTTCGCAAGCTAAGTAATTGAGGTGCCCGTCATGAAAAAGGATCTGGAGATGTTGCGAGAACTCTCCCTCGCCGAGCAGCTGGGGCGATTGCACCGGCTCTGGCGCACCGTGGCCGATCTCGAGCTGGCACCTCTGGGGCTCACCCATCCCCGCTGGACCGCCCTGTGGAAACTCAGCCGCCTCGGCGGCCACCTCAGCCAGAAGACCCTGGCCGAGGCCCTGGAGATAGAGCTCCCCTCCCTGATGCGGACCCTGGGTCAGCTCGAGGAGCAGGGGCTGATCGAGCGCCATTGTTGCAGCCAGGACAAGCGGGCCCGCATCGTCACCCTGACCCCGGCGGGCAAGGCGCTGCTCGATCAGATCGAGGGCCGCATCATCGCCGTGCGCCGGGAACTGCTCACCGGCATCAGCCAGCAGGAGCTGGCCCAGTTTGAAGACATTGTGCACCGCATCTCCGCCAACGCCCTCGGCAAGATAGCCGCACAGCATGAAGAGAGAGAATAAGATGACACCGGATCAACAATTCAAGCGCTGGATAAAGTGGGCCATCGTCTGCTTCGTCCTGGTGTTTGGCTACTTTCTGCTGGCCGACATCAAGATGCCCCTGACCCCTCAGGCCATGGCCACCCGGGTCGTCACCCGGATGGCCCCCCAGGTCAGCGGCAAGGTGGTCGAAGTCGCCGTCGCCAACAACCAGCACGTCAAGCAGGGGGATCTGCTGTTCGCCCTCGACCCGGAGCCCTTCCAGCTCGCCGTGGATCAGGCCAGGCTCGCCCTGGATCAGGCCAGGCAGCAGAACCGCCAGCTGGACGCGACCCTGACCGCCTATGAGGCGGAGTACAGCTCGCTGCGCACCCAGGCCGACCAGAAACAGCGGGAAGCGGCGCGCATCGACGCCCTCTACCGCCGTCACATGGTCTCTGAACAGCAGAAAGATGACGCCGACAGCGCCGCCCGCACCGCCCGTGCCAACCTGCTCGGCAGCCAGGCCCGGGTAGAGCAGGCCCGCGTCAACCGCGGCTTGCCAGGGGAAGACAACCTGCTGCTGCGCCAGGCCCGCAACCGCCTCGCCCAGGCCGAGCTCAACCTCGCCTACAGCCGGGTTCATGCGAGCCAGGACGGCATCATCACCAACCTGCAGCTCAAGCCTGGCAGCGTGGCCAATGCAGGCTCCCCCCTGCTGGCCCTGGTCTCCGAGCAGGTGGACGTGATCGCCGATTTTCGCGAGAAGAGCCTGCGCCACGTCAGCGCCGGCAGTCAGGCCCTCGTCGCCTTCGACGGCGAGCCCGGTCGTCTCTATCCTGCCCGCGTCGCCAGCCTGGATGCCGGGGTCAGCGCCGGCCAGTTTGACGCCAACGGCCAGCTTGCGAACCCCGTCGAGTCCGATCGCTGGGTGCGCGATGCCCAGCGCCTGCGCCTGCACCTGACCCTGGAGCAACTGCCCGCCCACCTGCCGGCCGGGGCCCGCGCCACGGTGCAGTTGCTGCCGGACAACACCCTGACCGGGCTGCTGGCCCGCGGCCAGATCCGTCTGCTCAGCCTGCTGCACTACATCTATTGAGATGACGACCATGAACCTGTGGCACAGACCCCTCACCCCCAACGAACTGCGCCAGTGTCTGCGCATCGCCTTTGGCTGTACCCTGGGGTTTGTGCTGTGCAAGATCTTCGGCTGGAGCAACGGGGTCTTCTTCACCGTCACCCCGGTGCTGCTGCTCGGCCTGGTGCCGGTGATGAACGGTCACGCCGCCCGCCAGCTCATCGCCTCCGCCGCCATGTGCGGTCTGGAAGTGGGGCTGCTCGGCGGCCTGTTCGGCGGCCACCCGGGGCTCATGACCCCCCTGGTCTTTTTGCTCTTCCTCTACCGTTTCGCCGCCATGTCCCGGGGCAGCCTGTTCCTGTTCGGTGCCAACGGGGTGCTGAGCCTCAGCATCATGCTGCACTTTGCCAGCTACCCCGGGATTGATCTGAACGACCTCATCTTCAGCAACCTCTGGGCCAGCGTCCTGTCGGTGCTCATCGCCTATCTGATGACGGCCCTCATTCCGGACGTGGAGGAGCGACCCAGGCCGGCCCCCTCCCCCAAGGCGCCGCACCGGATGCGCCACGAAGCCCTGCTGGGGGCGTCCATCGCGACCCTCTCGTTCCTGGTGTTCCAGATCTTCGATCTGCGCGACTCCATGTCCGCCCAGGCCACCACCCTGCTGCTGCTCTTCCCCATGCACTGGAACGGCGCCCTGGACTATGCCCGCAAGCGGGCCATGGGCACCCTGCTGGGGGTGAGTTTCGGCATCCTGGGGCAGCTGGTGCTCTATGACTGGTCCGGCTTGCTGCTGCTGGTGACCCCGGTGCTCTGGCTCGGCGCCATGCTGTTCAGCTATGCCCATGTGAAGGAGGCGAGCGGCTCCGGAGTCGGTTTCGGTGCCCTCACCACCCTCGGCATCCTGTTCGGCCAGTACCTGACCCCGGGCAACGACCTGGTGTTCAGCGCCCTCTATCGGGTGAGCAGCATCCTCTTTGCCATCGTGGTCACCCTGCTCGCCTGCTACCTCATCCACCGGCTGCTCAATCGCTTCGAGGCGACACGGTTCGGCCACTGACCCTTTTCTGCAGCCATTGGACGGCTCCCTTTCGCCCCGCTTGCCTGCCGGGGCGTTTTTTTGCCTGCCCCACGGACCGGAGGGAGACGGACGCATCCCGACGCAGGGCTCCCGCCACGAGGTTGCAGTTGTGCCTCATCCTGTTAGGCTCAAGGCCATATGACACCGTTGTGAGGATCAAACATGAAACACGCCAAGCTCTTTCTACTGGGGGCGGGCGCCATCACCCTGCTCGGCGGCTGCGATCTGGGCAGCGGCAAGCTGGGAGTGACCGGCGGCGATCCCGTCACCTATCTGTGTGAACAGAACCAGAAAGTGCAGGTTCGCTACTTCTCCCTCTCGGACGAGAGCCTGAACTTCGTCAAGCTCTCCCTCCCCGATGGCAAGGATTACACCCTGCCCCAGGCGGTTTCCGCCTCCGGCGCCCGCTATACCGACGATCACGAGGTGGTCTGGTGGAACAAGGGCAAGGAGGGGTTCGTCGAGATGCGTGATGACGCCGGGGAGTGGCAGAGCCGCTACAACGACTGCAAGGAGCAGTGATCCGCGCCGTCATGGCACAGAGCCCACACGAAACACCCCGGCCTGGCCGGGGTGTTTGTCATTTCACTTCCACTTCGAATCGGGCCACAACCCGAGCCGGAATGGCTTGCTGATTCTGCTCCGATGGCCGGTAGCGCAGCTGCGCCAGCCCGGAGATGGCGATGAGATCCAGCACGCCGGGCGGCTGGGACTCCAGTACCTCTGGGCTGAACAACGTGCCATTGGAATCGATGAGGTAGCGAAGGGTCACATACCCCTTGACCGGCCTCTTCGCCGGCAGCCCCCCGACCGGGTTAAAACTGATGGCATCCCCCACCAGCACCCAGTATTCGGGCAGCGTTTCCCAGGTGACATCCACCGGAGGCTGATTCAGCTTGGCGGTGGGGCTGGCACAGCCCCCGAGCAGGGCCAGGGCGGCCCACAGCAACAACCCTTTCACTCGCACTCGACATTCCCTCTTCGTTGTATCGCTCGACTCCATGAGCGACGCGCCAGTGTCAGGCAAAGGGGCTCATTCGGGAAGTCCCCATCTGGCAGGCAAAAAAAAGCCAACCCCGGAGGGTTGGCCTTGTGATCTCTCACGGCTCAGGCACGCTTGTCGCTTACCACCAGCCAGAGGGCATGAACCATGCCGGGCAGACCGCCCAGCAGGGTCAGCACTATGTTGATGAGGAAATGGAGGCTGAAGCCTACCTGGATAAAGGCGCAGACCGGGGGGAGAAAGATGGCCAGCAGGATCTTGAGCAGATTGTTCATCGGGATTCCTCGTGTAAACAGCGCTTGGGGTTGGCCTAACCATAAACACCCAAGGCCTCAACTGCAAACCAGACAGGGGATCCGCTCTCCTCCTTTCCGCCAGGCGTTGAGGTCATGAACCATCTGGTTGCTGCTGCCGCGCCAGAGCAGACCGGGATCCGCCAGGGCCTTCTCGAACCTGCCATCCACCAGCACGTCCAGCAAGGCCACCAGCTCCCGCTGGGCCGGGCTGAGATCGGCCAGCAGATAGCCGGTCCAGCACCAGATGTCCTTGCCGGGGCACTCGGCCCGCACCCGCTTCACCAGCGCCAGCACATGCGGCACGTTGGCGGGGTGGAGCGGATCGCCGCCGGAGAGCGACAGTCCGCGCCGCTTGATGCGGCTGTCGTTGAGATCGTGAATGATGCGATCGCTCATCGCCTCATCGAACGGCTTGCCCCCATCGAGCCGCCAGGTGCTCTGGTTGTAGCAGCCGGGGCACTGGTGCTCGCAACCCGACACGAACAGGGTGGCGCGGGTGCCGGGGCCGTTGATCACATCGACCGGGTAGTACTGGTGGTAGTGCATTCGAGTTCTCTGGGTTAACGGCCAACCCCCTCCCAACCTCCCCCTTCGAAAGGGGGAGGAGCTTCTTTTTTGCCCCCTCCCCTGCCAAGGGGAGGGCTGGGGTGGGGTCTGCTCGCTTACATATGCTTGACGCGGCGCTTCACCTCTTCCTGCTTGCCCGCGTTGAAGGGGCGCGCATCCGGGCTGCCGAGATAGCCGCACACCCGGCGGGTCACCGACACCTTGGCCGGGTCGTGGTTGCCGCAACGCGGGCAGGTGAAGCCCTTGGAGGTGCACTCGAACTCGCCGGTGAAGCCGCAGTCGTAGCACTCGTCGATGGGGGTGTTGGTGCCGTAATAGGGCACCTTGTCATAGCTGTAGTCCCAAACGTTCTCCAGCGCCTCCAGGTTGTGCTGGATGTTGGGGTACTCGCCGTAGCAGATGAAGCCGCCGCTGGCGATGGGCGGATAGGGCGCCTCGAAGTCCAGCTTGTCGTAGGGGTTCACCTGCTTCTCCACGTCCAGGTGGAAGCTGTTGGTGTAGTAGCCCTTGTCGGTCACCCCGGCCACCACGCCAAACTCCTTGGCATCGATGCGGCAAAAACGGGTGCAGAGGTTCTCGCTCGGGGTGGAGTAGAGGCTGAAGCCGTAGCCGGTCTCCTCCTTCCACTCGTCGGTGGCCGCCTTGAGCCGCGCGATGATGGCGATGGCCTTCTGGCGCAGGGTCTCGCTGTCGAACAGGTGGACGCCGGTGCCATAGAGGGCGTTGATGGTCTCGTGTACCCCGATGTAACCCAGCGAAATGGAGGCGCGGCCATGTTTGAAGATCTCGCTGATGTTGTCATCGGCCTTGAGGCGCACCCCGCAGGCCCCCTCCATGTAGAGGATGGGAGCGACCCGGGCCTTGACCCCGTCCAGGCGCTTGATGCGGTACATGAGCGCTGTCTTGGCCACCCGCAGGGCGGCGTCCAGCTTGTCCCAGAAGTCCGCTTCATCGCGGGATTTCAGGGCAATGCGCGGCAGGTTGAGGCTCACGACCCCCAAGTTGTTGCGCCCCTCGTGGAGCAGCTCGCCATTCTCTTCGTAGGCACCGAGGAAGGAGCGGCACCCCATGGGGGTCTTGAAGGAGCCGGTCACCTTGACCACCTGGTCGTGGTTGAGGATGTCCGGGTACATCCGCTTGGAGGCGCACTCCAGCGCCAGCTGCTTGATGTCGTAGTTGGGATCCCCCTGCTTGTGGTTCAGGCCATCCTTGATGGCGAACACCAGTTTCGGGAAGACGGCGGTCTTCCTGTTCTTGCCAAGGCCGGCGATGCGGTTGCCAAGGATGGCACGCTGGATGAGGCGCGATTCCCAGCTGTCCCCCAGGCCAAAGCCGAAGGTGACGAACGGCGTCTGACCGTTGGCGGTGTGCAGGGTATTGACCTCGTATTCGAGGGACTGGAAGGCGTCGTGGCACTCCTTCTCGGTGCGGGCCATGGCATAGGCATCCACGTCCCTGATCCCCCACTCTTCGGCCACCTCCCGATGCTTGTGCCAGCTGATGGTCACATAGGGTGCCAGCACTTCGTCGATGCGGTTGATGGTGGTGCCGCCATAGATGTGGCTCGCCACCTGGGCGATGATCTGGGCGGTCACCGCGGTGGCGGTGCTGATGGATTTGGGAGTGTCTATCTCCGCGTTGCCCATCTTGAAGCCGTGGGTCAGCATCCCCTGCAGATCGATCAGCATGCAGTTGAACATGGGGAAGAAGGGGGAGTAGTCGAGATCGTGGAAGTGCAGGTCGCCGCTCTCGTGGGCCTGCACCACGTCACGGGGCAGCATGTGACTGATGGCGTAATGCTTGGCGACGATGCCCGCCAGCAGGTCACGCTGGGTCGGGATCACCTTGGAGTCCTTGTTGGCGTTCTCGTTGAGCAGGGCCGCGTTGGTCTGCTCCACCAGGCCGCGGATCTCCTGGGCCAGACGACCCCGGGCCTCGCGGGCCTGATCCCGGTCGTGACGGTATTCGATGTAGGCACGGGCGATGGCCTTGTCGTCGGAGGCCATCAGGTGGTTCTCGACCCGGTTCTGGATCTCGTGGATGTCTACCTCCCCTCGCCCCTCCAGCTCCTGGCTGACGGCGGCGGCAATGCGCTCTGCCAGCGCCGGACTGGCCTGATTGACCGCGGCCGCCGCCCGGCTGACCGCATCGCGGATCAGTTGGCCATTGAATGGTGCACGACATCCATCGCGTTTGATCACTACCGGTTTCATCGATTTTCCCCGTATTGAAAGACCTGGTGGCCACCCTCGGCTCACCCTCGTTGAGTCCCCTTCTCCACGCCCGTCCCCGGCGCAAACAAGGTCAGCCAAGGCTTGAAACACCTGGGCTGACACTGAGAGGGCGACCACTTATGCACAGCTTTGTAACACTATATATGGGTGTTTTTTTTATGCTTACCCCTATATGTGGGGTCTATTAGGCACCAAAGCGGTACCCTGTTTCTTGATCCAGAACAGGTTTTGGAAGGAGTGGGGCAGTTCACGACCAGCGCCAAAAGGCGCTCTTTTTGCTCACCCCAGACGGGATGCGGGCTCCCGCCCGGCAGGGGATAAAAAGAGAGGGGCACGCCTTCCGACAACAATTGACCGAGGCGCCAGAGAGCGGGAGAGCACATACTGGGGAACAGTCTGTCCCTTGCGGAAAACACACGTGACCAAGGTCTTGCTCCTGCTCTCCCTCCTCCCCCTCCCGCTGCTGGCCGCCGATATCCTGGTGATCAGCAGCTATCACCAGAGCAACCAGTGGGATCAGAGCTACAGTGCCGGCCTCGAGCAGCACCTCGAGCAGGCGCATCACCTCGGCTATCTCTATCTGGACACCAAGCGCCAGCCCGGCCAGACCCGTGACGAACTGCTCACCAAGGGAATGGCCGCCTACCGGGCCCACCAGCCGGCGCTGGTGATCCTGGGGGATGACAACGCCATCAACGCCCTCGCCCGACCCATCGCCGCCCGGGGAACGCCCGTGGTGTTTCTCGGGATGAACGAGAATCCGCGCCCCAAGGGGCTGGTCGGCCACCCCCTGATCACCGGCGTACTGGAACGCCCCCTGCTCAAACGCAGCATCAGCGAGATGAGTCAGTTGATGGGAGGGCTGGAGCGTGCCCTGGTACTGTTTGACGAAAGCGAGGTGTCCCGCACCGCCGTCGCCCACGAGTTCAAGGGGCGAGGCGAGCTGACGATCGGCCAGACCCGGGTCAGCAGCCGCCAGTTCACCGACTATGGACACTGGCAGGAGGCAGTGCTCGCCAGTCGGAAAAACGGCTATCAGGCGCTCTTCATCGGCCTCTACCACACTCTCACCGACGCTCAGGGCCAGCATGTAAGCGAGCAACAGGTGCTGGCATGGACCAGCGCCAACAGCCCGGTGCCACTGTTCTGCTTCTGGGCCTTTGCGGTGGGCAGGGGAGCCGCCATCGGCGGTCTGGTGCTCGACGGCCACAGCCAGGGAGAGAGAGCCGCCGAACTGGCCAATGCCATCCTCTCGGGCACGGCGCCCGGCGCCCTCTCCCCCCGCGCCGCATCCCGCGGGGAATATCTGTTCAGCAAGAGCGAACTGGCACGCTGGCACCTGACGGCTCCCGATGCCTGGCAGGACAAGGTGAGCTACGTCGAGTGAGCCCACCAACGACAAACCCGGCCAGTGGGCCGGGTTTGTCTGCTCAAACGTGCATCCTCAGGGCTGAATGGCCGCCTGCAACTCGGCTTCGGTCCAGATGGTGATCCCCAGCTCCTGGGCCTTGGCGAGCTTGGAGCCTGCCGCCTCCCCCGCCACCAGCACGTCGGTCTTGGCCGACACGGAGCCCGCCACCTTGGCCCCCAGCGCCTGCAGCGCCGCCTTGGCGTCGTTGCGGGACAAGGCGGTGAGGGTGCCGGTCAGCACGAAGGTCTTGCCGGCAAAGGGCTGATCGCTTATCTCTTTCTTCTCGATGGCCGGCCAGTGGATACCGGCGGCCAGCAGGGCGTCGAGCACCTCGATGTTGTGGGGCTGGCGCAGGAAGTAGTAGACGTGCTTGGCCACTATGTCTCCCACGTCAGACACTTCCAGCAACTGCTCCACCGAGGCGGCGCGCAGGGCATCCAGGGTGAGGAAGTGGTTGGCGAGGTTCAAGGCGGTCGCCTCCCCTACTTCGCGGATCCCCAGGGCAAACAGGAAGCGGGGCAGGGTGGTGCTGCGGGCGGCATCGATGGCGGCCACCAGGTTGAGGGCCGATTTTTGCCCCATCCGATCGAGCCCGGCCAGCTGGATGGCGTTGAGGCTGAACAGGTCCGCCGGGGTCTTCACCAGCCCCTTGTCCACCAGTTGCTCCACTATCTTGTCGCCAAGGCCATCCACATCCATGGCGCGACGCGCCGCGAAGTGCTTGATGGCGGCCGCCCGCTGGGCCTCGCAGAAGAGACCGCCGGAACAGCGGGCCACGGCCTCCCCTTCCAGCCGCTCCACCGCCGAGCCGCACACCGGGCACTCGGTCGGGAAGAGGATCGCGCGGGCATCCGCCGGGCGCTGCGCCTCCACCACAGCCACGACCTGGGGGATCACATCCCCGGCACGGCGCACGATCACGGTGTCGCCGATCATCACGCCAAGGCGCGCGATCTCGTCCGCATTGTGCAAGGTGGCGTTGGACACGGTGACGCCGCCGACAAACACCGGCTTGAGCTTGGCCACCGGGGTGATGGCACCGGTGCGGCCCACCTGGAACTCGACGTTCTCAAGCGCCGTCATCTCCTCTTCTGCCGGGAACTTGTGGGCAGTGGCCCAGCGCGGCGCGCGGGCAACGAAACCGAGCTCCCCTTGCAGGGCGATGTCATCCACCTTGTAGACCACGCCGTCGATCTCGTAGGGGAGATCCCCACGGCGCGCCAGAATGTCGTCGTGAAACGCCTGACAGCCGGCGGCACCCTCTTTGAGCTTCACCTCGGGGCTGAGCGGCAGACCCCAGGCCTTGAGCTGATTGAGGCGACCGAAGTGGGAATCCCCCAGCTCGTCGCCACCGACTCCCACGCCGTAGGCATAGAAGCTGAGGGGGCGGCTGGCGGTGATGCGTGAATCGAGCTGGCGCAGGCTGCCGGCAGCGGCGTTGCGCGGGTTGACGAACACCTTCTCCCCCGCCGCCAGCGCATCGCGGTTCATCGCCTCGAACCCCGCCTTGGGCATGAAGACCTCCCCACGCACCTCCAGCCGCGCCGGCCACCCCTGGCCGCGCAGGGTCAGGGGAATGGCCTTGATGGTGCGCACGTTCTCGGTGATCTCCTCCCCCGTGGTGCCGTCCCCGCGAGTGGCGGCCTGTACCAGCTGGCCATCCACGTAGAGCAGGCTCACCGCCAGACCGTCGAGCTTGGGCTCGCAACAGAAGGTGAAAGTCACCTCCCGCTTGAGGCGATCACCCATGCGTTGCTCGAACGCCTGCAACTCCTCGCTGCTGAAGACGTTGTCCAGACTCAGCATGGGGATCTCGTGGCGTACCTGCTTGAAGGCGGTCAGCGGCTGGCCCCCCACCCGCACGCTCGGCGAGGCCGAGGTTTTCAGCTCGGGATGCTCGGCCTCCAGCGCGATGAGCTCGCGCATCAGGCGATCGTATTCGGCGTCCGGCACCGTGGGGTTGTCCAGCACATAGTACTGATGGCCGTACTCGGTCAGCAGCTCACACAGTTGACGGTGGCGGGAGAGGATATCGCTCATGAAAAAGTCTCGAAGTGTGATGGAACATTCAGTCTGGGGCAGAAACAAAAATGCGGCACCGGGGTACCGCACTTTTCATTGTTCAAGCCCCATGGCGCATCAGTCGCGGCTGGCCTCGTAGGCCGCCAGCTCGTGACGGTAGCGGGCGATGTCGTCGTCGCTGAGGGGACTGCGCGAGGCGTCGGTCAGCATGGCATCGAGATCGCTCGCCAGCTGATCCGCGGCCTGCAACATGTGCTCGAAGGCGAAGGCGGCATTGCTGCGAAGGGGCAGTTGCATGAAGAGGGACACACCCGGGGTGCTGAACTGCTCCATGCGATAGGGGTTGAAGGTACCCGGCTTGACCATGTTGATCATGGAGAAGAGCACTTCACCCTTGCCGCCCAGATCTTCGTGACGGTGGAAGATGTCCATCTCGCCAAACTTGAAGCCCAGCGCCAGCAGGGAAGAGAGCAGGGTCGCACCTTGCAGATCGTGGCCGGGACGGGCCATCAGGTTGATGACATAGACATCCTGCCAGATCTTCTCGACCGGGGCCGGAGCGGGTTCTGGCTCGGCTGCGTGAACCGGCTCTTCATAGGCTGGCTCGTCATCGTAAGCGGGCTCTTCATAAGCCGGCTGGGCGTAGCGGGGAGCCTGCTGGGCAACCGGTGCCGGCTCGCGTGCACCGAAGGTCGGCGCCTGGGCATAGGCCGGCTCCACCAGCGGCTCTTCGTCCAGCGGCTGCATCATGGGCTCGCGCTGCGGACGGGAACGGTGTACCGGGGTACGGCGGATCACCTGTGCAGGTTTGCGCACCGGCGCGGCAGGGGCCTCTTCAACAGGGGCGGCAACCGGCTCGTCATAGTCCTCTTCTTCCTCATACACAGGCTGAGGGGGGACAGGGCGAGCGGCAGGCTTGCGCACCACGGGAGGCGGCAGATCGGCGTCGTCATCTTCATCATCGAAGGCGGGAACGGGGGCGACACGGCGGGGTTCGGGCTGACGGGCCTCGTCGCTGCGCAGTTTGGGCTCGGCACGACGGCCACCGCTCACCACACGCACCTGACCGATGCCATCGCTGTCGAAGGCGTCGTTGTCACGCTCACGGGACTTGGACTCCATCCGACCCAGGGGTTTCTCCTTGATCGGTGCCTGACGATTCTTTCTGTTGCTCCACAACCCGTGAATGAGCAATGCCGCGATGGCAATACCGCCCAGGGCAACCAAGATGTAACGCAATTCCTGCATTAGCTGCTTCTCTTTCTAGTTTTGCTCAGCCAAAGCGACGGCTTCACCGATATCGACCGACACTATGCGCGAAACCCCGGGCTCTTGCATCGTGACGCCAACCAGCTGCTCGGCCATCTCCATGGAGACCTTATTATGACTGATGTAAACGAACTGTACTGTGCTCGACATCTCTTTGACAAGAGAACAGAAGCGACCGACGTTCACTTCATCGAGCGGTGCATCCACCTCATCCAGCAGACAAAATGGTGCTGGATTGAGTCTGAAGATGGCAAAAACCAGCGCAAGGGCGGTTAGCGCCTTCTCCCCCCCGGAAAGCAGGGCAATGGTAGCATTCTTCTTGCCCGGAGGTCTTGCCATGATGCTCACTCCGGCCTCCAAAAGATCATCCGAGGTCAGCTCAAGCCAGGCACTGCCCCCCCCGAACACTTTTGGGAACAGGGATTTTAAATCTTCATTGACCTTATCGAAAGTGTCGCGGAAGCGTATTTGTGTTTCTTTATCAATTCTTTTAATGGCTTGGCTCAAGGTGTCGAGGGCCTGCTCCAGATCCTGGCACTGATTTTCCAGGTAGCTTGAACGGGTTTTCGCCTCCTCATACTCCTCCAGTGCCGCCAGGTTGATGGCGCCAAGCGCCTCCACCTGCGCCTCCAGCGTCTGGATCTCCTGGCGCAGCTTGCCGCGATCAGCGGCAATCAGCACAGCCTGATCGAGGTCCACCAGGCGAATGCCCAGCTCTTCGAACTGCTCGTGCAATCCCTGCCTGCGCGTCAGGTTGCGCTCGCGCTCGAGCCGCAAAGTCGCCAGCTTCTCCTGAATTTTCACCAGCTGCTTGTGATCTGCGCTTCTGGCCTGCTCCAGCTCGGTCAGCTGACGATCCAGCTCTGCGAGCCGTTGGTGACAGGCCAGTTGCTGCGCCTCAAGATTGCGCTGCTCGACCAGCAGGGGCGACAGATCCTGACTCGGAGCGGCCCCTGGCTCCTTGAGTTCCGCCAGCTCCAGGCCGAGACGGGCCAGCTCCTGCTCGCGCAGCGTGATGAGCTGGCGCTGGTTCTGCTGCTCCAGTTGCAACCGCTGGCAGGCCGCCTGCTGCTGCTCCCGGCGAAGGCGCGCCTCTTCCAGCGCCCGCTCCGCCCCGCTTACCTGCTCCTGGGCGAGCAGCAGCGCCTCGGCGAGTACCTCCCCCTGCTCCTGCAGCTCGCCAAGGGCCGCTTCATCCTGCTCAAGCCGCTCCCCGGCCGACGCCAGCCGCTGCGCCTCCTCAGCCTGCTCCTTATCGAGCCGGGCCAGCTCTTCCCCCAGCTGGCCCAGGCGCTGCAAGCGCTCCTGGCGCTGCCCCTCGCGCAGACTCCAGGCTTCGCGCAGTTGTTGCCACCGCTGCTCCTGCTCGCGCAGGGTGCGCTGAGCCAGCTCATGCGCTCCATGCTGCTGGGCCCGCGCTGCATCGGCGGCGACAAGCTGCTCGTCGAGTCTGTGCAGCGCCTCCCGGCCCGCGGCTAGCTCGGTGTGCAGCCGCTCACGCTCACCGAGCAGCGCCAGGGTACCGAGGGCCATGCCCTCCCCCAGATCCGCCCAGTTGGGGCCGAACCAGTCGCCGGCGGGAGTGAGCAGCGACTCACCGGCAGAGAGGCTGTGCAGGCGGGACAGCGCCTCCTCCCTGCTCTCTGCCAGCCAGATGGCATTGAGGAAAGCCGGAATGTACTCGCCCCCCAGTTGCGCCGCCAGGGTATCGGCCCTGGCTGGCTGGGCCGGGCCAATCCAGAGTCCAGGTTGCGCCAGGTTGCACTCGTCCGCCGGGATTGCGGTGAGCCAGCGGCCGAGCACCTTGTCCAGCCCCCGGGCCCACTCGGGGGGCACCTGCAACCGATCCGCCAGGGTCGCGCCCGCCATCTGCTCCCCCAGGATCTGATCCAGGGTGGCGAGGCGCGCCTCCAGCTCGCGCAGCAGGCCCTGCTGGCGACCCTGCTCTGCCTTGAGTGCTTCATGGCGGGCCACGCCGGCCTGCCACGCCGCATCGGCTTCCTCATGGCGGGCGCGGGAGAGCGAGAGTTCCGCCGCCAGGGCATCGAGGGCCGGTTGCAGGTTCTCCCCCTCCCCGCCAAGGGGCCCGGCCTGTTCGTCTTCCAGCTTGAGGCGGGCAAGCCGGGTCTTGGCCTGCAGCTCCTGCAGGCCGTTCACCTCGGCGCGGGTCTGGTTGAGCCGCCCCTGCAACTGGCCCAGCTGCTGCTGCCACTGCTGCTGACGCTGGCGCGCCTGCTCGAGCCGATCGCCCGCTGCCGCCCGCACGCTCTGCTGGTCGGTAAGCAACTGCTCACACTGCTCGAGGCGCGCCGACGCCACCTCCCCCTGCAACGTGCTGTCGCTCAGCTGTTCCAGTTGGCCGGCCAGCTGGGCCTTGAGGCCGTCGATACGCTCGCCGAGGGACTGCCGCCTCGCCTGCCAGTCGCGGCCCAGCTCGCTCTGGTGCAGTTGCTGCTGCTCGAGGCGGGCGATGGCTTGCCCGCCGAGGAAAATCTGCTGCTGGCGGCTCGCCTGCTCGGCCTGCGCCTCCTGGCGGGCCACCGACAGAGTGACGTGACGCCCCTCGTCGGCGGTGCGCTTGGCATCGAGTGCCGCCAGCGCCTGCTCGGTCTGGGCCAGTTCGGTCTTGGCTTCGCCAAGACGTGTCTCCAGCGCCCACAGTTCCGAGCCGATCAGCTCCGCACGAGCGGCACGTGATCGACTCTTGAGCTGCTTGTAGCGCTCGGCGGTCTCGGCCTGGGCCTTGAGATGCTCGAGGCGTGAGCCCAGTTCGCCGCGGATATCGCCAAGGCGCTCCAGGTTCTCCTGGGTATGGCGGATACGCTGCTCGGTCTCCCGGCGCCGCTCCTTGTAGCGGGAGACCCCGGCGGCCTCTTCCATGAACAGCTTGAGATCGGCGGGGCGGGACTCCACCAGCCGGCTGACGGTGCCCTGTTCGATGATGGCGTAACTGCGGGGCCCAAGGCCGGTGCCGAGGAAGAGGTCGGTCACATCCTTGCGGCGGCACTTCTGGCCGTTGATCTGGTAGTGGTTGGAGCCGTCGCGTAGCACTTCGCGGCGCACCGAGATCTCGGTAAAGCGGCCGAACTCGCCGGGTACCCGGTTGTGGGGATTGTCGAACACCAGCTCCACCGAGGCGCGGCCATGGGCGCTGCGGTTGATGGAGCCGTTGAAGATGACGTCGGTCATGTTCTCGCCGCGCAGATGGCGGGCGGAGCTCTCCCCCAGCACCCAGCGCACGGCGTCGATGACGTTGGATTTGCCGCAGCCGTTGGGGCCCACCACGGCGGTCATGTCGGCGTTGAGTTCGATGCGGGTCGGCTCGACAAACGACTTGAAACCGGCGAGTTTGATCAATTTCAGACGCATGGCGGCCTATGTGGGTAACGAAATAAAGAGGAGGCGGGCAGGCGACTTTACCAAATCAAAGGCTTGTTTGTAATATGCTGGCACTTTCCCCATTCACTGATGGAGCTCACATGAGCCAATCACCCCACATGGTCAAAGATTCGGTCAGCGGTGCAGACTACTTCCTGCGCGGCTTCTCGCTCATCCGCCAGCCCGGCATCCGCACCTTCGTGCTGATCCCCCTGCTGGTCAACTTCGTGCTCTTTGCCGGTGCCTTCTACGCCCTGTTGCTACAACTGGACGGCCTGTTCGCCTGGCTGCACCAGCAGATCCCGAGCTGGCTCTCCTGGCTTGATTACCTGCTCTGGCCCATCGCCCTCATCACCATACTGGTGGTCTTCTCCTTCATCTTCAGCTCGGTGGCCAACTGGATAGCCGCCCCTTTCAACGGCCTGCTGGCAGAGAAGGTGGAACAGATCCTCACCGGTGAAGCCATGAATGACACCGGCATGCTGGATGTGGTGAAAGATGTGCCCCGTACCTTCGGCCGCGAATGGACCAAGCTGAAATACTATCTGCCCAAGGCCATCGGCTGCCTGATCCTCTTCCTGATCCCGGTAGTGGGCCAGACCCTGGCACCCGTGCTCTGGTTCCTGCTCAGCGCCTGGATGATGGCGATCCAGTATGTCGATTATCCGTTCGACAACCACAAGATCGGCTTCATCACCATGCGCGACGCCCTCAAGCAACGTCGTGGCAAGTGCCTGAGCTTCGGCGCACTGGTGACCCTCTTCTCCGCCATCCCGGTGGTGAATCTCTTCGTGATGCCGGTGGCCATCTGTGGCGCCACCGCCATGTGGGTAGACCAATACCGCAGCGAGCAACTTGGACGCTGAACCGCGTCATCATGATCAAAAGAGGGGGCGAAAGCCCCCTTTTCATTACTTAATCTAATGCATAACCAAGATAGCTTGTCGCCCCAGCGCAGGGTTGTTAGGATGCGGGCCTTTCTCGCACCCTGGGATATCTCATGTTACATGCACTCTTCTTGCTCGGCCTGGTGGCCGAAGGGATGACTGGCGCGCTGGCAGCGGGTCGGCGACGGATGGATCTGTTTGGCGTCGTGATCATCGCCTCGGCGACGGCCATCGGTGGCGGTACCATTCGGGATGTGCTGCTGGGCCACTATCCCCTGCTCTGGGTCGAGCACCCCGAATACGTGCTGCTGGTGGCGGGCGCCGCCATGGCCGGGGTCATCTCGGCCCCGCTGATGCGCTACCTTGGCAAGCTGTTCCTGGCGCTCGATGCCCTGGGGCTCGTGGTCTTCTCCATCTTCGGGGCTGCCCGGGCGCTCGAGATGGGCCACGGGGCCGGCATCGCCTGCATCATGGCCGTGGTGACCGGCGTGTTCGGGGGGGTGCTGCGGGACTTGCTGTGCCAGCGTATCCCGCTGGTGTTCAAGCGCGAGCTCTATGCCGCCGTCTCGCTGATCACCGCCGCGCTCTACTGCTTTGCGCTGCACCATGGGCTGCCCAACGACTGGGCCGCTTTCGGTGCCATCGGCATCGGCTTCGTGCTGCGGCTCCTGGCGGTACGCTTCAAGTGGGGACTGCCCACCTTCAACTATCAGTATGCCACCCATTGAACACGCCAGTTCCTGGCCATATCGCACGGATAACGAGCAACAAAAAAGCGCCATACGGCGCTTTTTTGTTGGGCATCGGCAAGAGAGTAAAGGGTCAGTTGATCCCTTCCGAGCTGAAAAAGGTCGCCTTGTCGGCGATGAAACGCACCTTGATGTTCTTGCCTTCCCCTCCCCAGACACAGCTCGTGGTGCCGAGAGCATCGTCGCAACGCTCGGCCTTGCCGAGGATGGCACTCGCTTCGGCATAGCTCATCCCGACTTTCAGCTTGTCGTAGCTCTCGCGGTTGAGCTTGCCGCAACCAGTCAACAACAGGGCGATGAGCCCCCCGATCACAATCTGCTTCATCTTTCTCTCCTCTGGCTGGAGTCCAGAGCCTAGCAGCTTGGTCCCCCTCAATGCCAGCGGCAAAAAGACACAATCGGCACTCAAACTTTGAGGAAATCCCGACTCACCAGCTGCGAACGGGGCCTGTATCCAGGTGCACGAAGTTGTCGGAAGGGTAATAACCCACACCGCCCACCTTGAGGTTCAGGGCGGCCTTGCGCAGGTGTGCCAGCTGCACGCCGGGGATGCGCACGTCAACCGCCTGCCCCAGGGTGTGGTAGCTGTGCTTGGCGACGCCGCGACTCTTGCGCCGCTTCTGCTGATTGGTGGCCGGGGAGCGATAACCCGAGATGAGCTGGATTTC
This sequence comes from Aeromonas sp. R6-1, assembly GCF_040908165.1. Taxonomy (NCBI): domain Bacteria; kingdom Pseudomonadati; phylum Pseudomonadota; class Gammaproteobacteria; order Aeromonadales; family Aeromonadaceae; genus Aeromonas; species Aeromonas sp. R6-1. The sequence continues at coordinate 98,221 of NZ_JBFODF010000053.1, read as the reverse complement.
GCCGTGGCGTCCCAGCTTGTGTTGCAGCAGAAAGAGCTGATCGAACAGCTTTCTGTCGATGTTGAACACTTCGTTGCGACGGTAGTCACGGAAAATATGGTTGAGCTCCGCCAGCCCGTCGCTCAGATAGTGGCCATCTTCCCAATAACTGGCGCGTACCCGCTCGCCGGTATTGAGGTTGAAGAAACTCAGTTCCCGTCCCGAAGTGCTGCGGCTCGCCAGCGCAGGGAACGACAGCAGGCTGGTCCCCATCAGGCAACCCGCCCCCAGCAGCAGACGGCGTCGGCTTATCTCTTGTCCCAGCATCCGTTGTCCGTCCATCTCATGGTGAAGTCACACAGGTGAATGAATTTGATACAAGGGCCGAAACTACCTGCCAGAAAAAGCGCTGTCAAACCCCATTCACCCATGAAAAAGCCCGGCACGGGCCGGGCTTTTCACTCTGTGGCGAGGATCACAGCAAGCGGCTTTGATAGCTGACTCTGTCGAATCCGTAGATATCGTTGCGCAGTTGCTGACGTCCCTCTTCATCAATCCAGCTGCTCCAGTAGACGGTAAACACCGGGATAGGGTTGCTCAGGGGCAGCCACTTGGTCTGGGTCTCTTTCAGGATGCTGGCCACCTTGTCCGGCTGATAGCGGGAGTCCGCCAGCAGCAGCTCCGCCAGATCGTCGGCGTGTTCCACCCGGATGCAACCCGAGCTGAAGGCACGGGCCCCCTGCTCGAACAGCGCCTTGCGCGGGGTGGAGTGGAGATAGATGGCATCGTTGTTGGGCAGATAGAACTTGTAGCGACCCAGGGCATTGTGATCCCCCGGCTTTTGCCGCAACCGGTAAGGGAAACCGGAGGCCAGCGCATGGTGCCAGCCATCTTCGCTGAACTGCACCGGATTGCCCTCGCCGTCGATCACCTCGAACTGTTCGCGATCCAGGTAGGCAGGATCGCGCCCGAGCTTGGGCAGAATGTCCTTGCTCAGGATGGAGCGCGGCACGTGCCAGGCCGGGTTCAGCACGATGGAGCGGATCTCGCTGGCGAGGATGGGGGTGGCCCGCTGCTCCTTGCCGACGATGACCCGACTGGTGAAGACCTCGCTGCCAGACTCCACCACGCTCAGGCGGTAGTCCGGAATGTTGACCAGCACATAGCGACCGGCAAGGTGATCCACCAGATCACGGCGCCACAGGTTGCGTACCAGCAGGCTGGCGCGCACCTCGGGGCCGGTATTGAGCCAGCTGCGGGTCTGACGGCCGATGATGCCGTCGGCCGTCAGGCCGTGGCGGCGCTGGAACTCCTTGATGGCCTGTTCGGTCTCGGGATCGTAGAGGCTGTCCTGGTGAGTCGGGGCACTGTCCCCCAGTTCGTTCAGGATGGAGCGGATCTGGCCGAGCTCGGTCGAGCTCTCCCCGGCCCGCAGGGTCGGCATGGAGAGGGTGGGCCAGTGCTTGGCCATGGGCATGGCCAGCAGCTTGCGCACTTCTTCGCGCACGGCGTCGTATTCCGCCACCTGTGGCCTGAGTTGCCTGACCTGCTCCAGCAGATTGTCTCCCTGGGGGGCATGGGCCAGGGGGCGGTTCAGATCCAGCTTGAGGGTCTGCATCTGTTCGCGCGCGACCAGATCCATCCCTCGCCAGGCCTGCTGGAACCGGGCCAGCTTGCCAAAGGCCTCATCGTAGAGGGCACCGCGTCGATCCGCCGGGGTCTTTTGCAACTGCTGCCAGAGGCGGTAGAAATCCGGATGCAGCTGGGCCAGCACCGCTTCCTGCAACTGCTGTTCAAGCTCATGACGAGCCTGCTCGGCCACCTCGTTCTGATACCAGTCATGCTGAATGCTGGGACTGGCCACTACCGCCTGTTCCGTGCTGGCATGAACCATGCTGGCCGGCCAGCAGCCCAGCCAGATGAGATTCGCCAATGCCAACCAATACTTCTTACCCATGCTTCTTACCACGCTTGCCTCAAATCGGTTCATTTCGGCCTGTCAGGCGCGACGGTCAGGTCCCCATGATGCGTGAATGCTGGCGACTTTGCTAGCGGACGGAGGTGTAACGACGCCAGATGAGTTCCTGCTCCCCGCTGTCACCGACGGCCACTATCGCCTCGTTGAACCGCTCCACGAATTCCCCGGACAGGGTCTTCTTGCTCAACATGAAAAAGGTGGGCGTCTCATGGATCGCCATGGTGTGGGGGACGACCGCATCCGACAGCCCCTCTCTTTTCAGACCCCAGGGCGTGGCCAGACTATCCCCGAGAAAACCGTCTATCCGCCCAAGCAGCAGCTTGCGATAGTTTTGCACATCGTTGACCTCGCTCACCTGGTTGCGGTATCGCTGCAGAACCTTGGTGATTTCCGGGCCGTAATAGTAGTCCCTGGTCACACCGAGGCGATGCCCGTGGGCCAGCCAGCTCGCCAGATCCGACTCCTCACCGGTACCGGATTTGCGTACCCAGAGCGATGTCCGGCCCGGGTTGTAGGGGATGGAGAACCAGGCATAACGCGCCCTGTCATCAGCAAAGTACGCCTCCATCACGATATCCAGCCGACCCCGCTCAAGATCGTGCAACCCCCGCTTCCAGGGACGCTCCACATAGACCAGACGACAACCCAGCCGATTCGACACGGCATTGAGGTAGTCGACCGCAAATCCACGCAGTTCCCGACGTGCTCCCTCTTGCTGGTAATAGTGGTATGGGGGCCAGTCATCGAAACCGACGCGAAGGGGGGAGGAGCAGAACGATTGCGCCCACAACGGTTGGAGGGGCAGACAGCAGAGCACACACAGAGAGAAGAGTCTCATGGGTCATCCTTGACGACGGGACAGGCCATCTTAATTCTGCCCGGGTGAAATGGCGACAGATCCTGCCACAACAAAGCACAATATCAGCCGTTTGCCTGATGCGCCCCAGGTGGCGGCAGACAGGTTGGCGCCGAAAAAGCCACAATCAAGAAGAGGAAGCAAACGACCCCAAAGCCCCTTGGTAAGCAGGGTGATTGAGGGTTAATATGTGAGCAAATATATTTTTGTGATCCACTATGCTTTTTTTGCAATTGGATTAGCATATGCGCGAAATCTGCCTATCAATCTGTCGGGCGTCGAGTGAGTAATATGACCTACAAAAAGTTCGGTTTTCTGGCTGCCATCCTGGCACTGAGCGGTTTCTACCTTTATACCCTCTATCTGGCCGCTCACCCCAACGTGAGCCTGGCTTACAAGCTCTATTACCTGGAAGGCAAGACCCGTTTCTGGGAGCACAACTCCAGCATGACCTACCAGCCCGGCAACGAACTCAACCTGACCAAGCCAAGCCGCTTCCTCTCAAGCGAAGGCTGGGCCAAGAAGCCCAGCGAGCAAGGCACCGAGCTGAGCGGTCAGGGCGGTCTCTATTTCGTGCTGCCCAAGCAGCAGGCCCAGCCGGAGCAGCTCACCATCCAGGCCAGGATCAACAGCCCTCAGGCTGGCGCCCTGCTTAAGGTGGCGCTGGGTCATGATTTCACCACCACGGTCAAGCTGGCCAAGGCGGGCATCAACGAGATCCGCCTCAGCCTGCCGGGCGACTCCCTGACCGCCGATCCCAAGCGTCCCAACTTCCTGGCGCTCTCCGCCCCGACACCGCTCAACGTCCAGTCCGTGCGGCTGACCGTGGCTCAGTGAAGCGCAATGCCCCAAGTATCTGTTCCGTAAAATAATTCTTTCAATAAGGAAGTTCCCATGTCCCGTGCCGATTTTCGACTCTCTCTGGTCGTTCCCGTTTACAACGAGGAAGAGAGCATAGACGCCTTCATCAGCGCGATAGATACCGAACTGGCCCCGCTCAAAGACCAGCTTGAAATCGTGTTCGTCAACGATGGCAGCCGTGACCGCACCCGTGAGGTGGTCGAGCAGGCCATCGCCCGGGATCCCCGTGTGACCCTGGTCAACCTGGCCCGCAACTTCGGCAAGGAAGCGGCCATGACCGCCGGCCTGCACCAGGCCCAGGGCGACGCCATCGTCCCCATGGACGTGGACCTGCAGGATCCCCCCTCTCTCATTCTGGAGTTCGTCAAGCTGTGGCAGACCGGCGACTATGACACCGTCTACGGCATCCGTGTGGATCGCAGCGCCGACACCCCGATGAAACGCCTCACCGCCGGTGGCTTCTACCGCTTCTTCAACGCCCTCTCCACCAGCACCAAGCTGCCGGAGAACGCCGGTGACTTCCGCCTCATCGATCGCAAGGTGGTCGAGGCTATCAAGCAGTTGCCGGAGCGCAACCGCTTCATGAAGGGGCTGTTCGCCTGGGCCGGTTTTCGCGCCGTCGGCGTTCCCTACGAGCGCCCGGCCCGCCATGCCGGCGAAACCAAGTTCAACTACTGGAAGCTGTGGAACTTCGCCCTTGACGGCCTGATGAGCTTCTCCAGCTGGCCGCTGCGGGTGTGGAGCTACATCGGGGTCGGTGTCTCCTTCATCGCCTTCCTCTATATCCTCAAGATCATCACCCAGGTGCTCTTCTTCGGCATCGACGTACCCGGTTACGCCTCCCTGATGTCGGTCATGCTGTTCCTCGGCGGCATCCAGCTGCTGTCGCTGGGCATCATCGGCGAGTACATCGGCCGCATGTTCGTCGAGGTGAAACAGCGCCCCGTCTACCTCATCGAAGGGGTCTACGGCCAGTACGCCAAGCAGGATGAAGAGCAGAAGCAGGAAGTGCCCACCGCCAGCAAGAAGAGCGCTGGCAAGAAGGCCGCCGCGAAAGCCGCTGATGATCAGCAGGAGCAGGCGTCTCAATGATCTCCCGCGAGGAATTCTGGCGGCTGGTTCGCTTCGGTTTTGTCGGCGGGGGGGCCACCCTCGTCGATCTGGGTACCTCCATCGCCCTGTTTCATACCTGGCCGGCCATCTCCGAGCACCTGGTCACGACCCTGGCCTTTGCCGTGGCGTTCTGGTTCTCGTTCTTCGGCCATCGCTACATCACCTTCCAGAAACAGGGTGCCGCCAGCAAGTTCCTGCTGGTTGCCCTCTTCTCTCTGGCGGTGCGTAACCTCATCTTGAGCGGTTTGCTGTTTGCCGGTCTCTCCGGCCTGTTGCCGGTGGTGATCGCCACCCTGACCGTCACCGTGCTCACCTACGTTCTCTCCCGTATCTGGGTTTTTGCCTGATGAATGATATGACCAATACCGCCCCGTCAACCGGGGCTGCACTCCCCTATCGCCCGTCACTGCGCATCAGCGGCCGCGACTGGCTGATGATCGTCGCCGCCTTCGTGCTGAGCCGGGTGGCGCTCTATGGCATGGGCTATTTCGGCGTCCAGCTCTATGGCGCCACCGACATCGGGCCGCTGCAAGCCTACTGCCAGTTCGACTGCGTCTGGTTCCAGCGCATCATCGAGAATGGCTACGACCTCTATCCACGCTGGTTGAGCAAGGGCAATGCGGCGAACTGGGCCTTCATGCCCCTCTATCCCATGCTGGCCGGCGGTCTCTCCAGCCTGTTTGACATGGAGAGCCTCATCGGCCTGATGCTGGTGGCCAACATCGCCTTCTTCATTAGCTTGCCCCTGATGCTGCTGGTGCTGCGTCAGCTCAAGCTGGGGGACGACACCGCCCGCTTCGGGGTCTGGCTGCTGGCCTTCTCCCCCTTCTCCGCCTATTTCGTCTCCGGCTATACCGAGCCCATGTTCATGGCGCTGATGCTGGGAATGTTCCTGTTCGCCTACCGCGAACAGTGGCTCATGGTCGCCTTCCTCGGCATCTTCATCTCCGCCACCCGCAACCTGGGGGTGATGATGGTGTTCCCGGTGCTGATCCTGGCCCTGCAAGCCTACGGCTGGCGCGAGTTCTTCCGCTTCACCGAGCGGGCCTTCAAGGTGGTGTTCACCCTCTGGCTCATTCCCCTCGGCCTCTTCTCCTACATGGTCTATCTCTATCACCTCACCGGGGATGCCCTGGCCTTCAAGCACATCCAGGTGGCCTGGGGCCGCTATATGGACAGCCCCCTGGACTGGTGGCTGAGCGGCTTCGAGCTGGGGGGGCGCAAGGCCTATCTCTCCATCATGGTGATCTTCGGCTGGTGCCTGAATGGCTACCTGTTCAGCCAGAAACGCTGGGCCGAAGCGACCCTGATGTTCATCTGCTGCACCATCCCCCTGATGACCGGCCTCAACGCCATGCCCCGCTACATGTTCGGCCTCTATCCGACTCTGCTGGCCATCGTGCTGCTGGCCCATCGCTGGCCTGCCATCCGCCCTGCGGTGCTCTGCATCAGCGGCATGGTTGCCTCCTTCATCGCGGTGGCCTTCGTCAACTTCAAGTTCTTCACCGTGTGACGCCACCCCGAATGCCTACAAGCCGGTCAACTGACCGGCTTTTTTCATGGCCGCGACACCCGGTTCACACTTTTCCATTCTTGAAAACGTAACCATTTGAACTGACGTCACAAATCGGTATTTTACCGGTCCAAGCCTGCCCCAGCGCGCCCTAGAATGAGTGCCTCAACGGACCCTGCTCCTCACACTCTGCTCAAGGAATGGCTTATGCGTCTCTCTTCGCGCCCCGCTCTTCGCCTATCACCCCTGTGGCTGGCCGTGCTCGCCACACCGCTGTTCATCGGTCAGGCGATGGCCGCCCCCGAGGTCTATCTCCATGTGGATGGCAAACCGGTAGCCGAGGCGCTGACGCTGGACAAGGGCACCGTCACCCTGACCCACAGACTGGACAAGGGGAGCCACCAGATCCGCATCAGCGATGCGGGCAACAGCTGCGGCACCAGCTTCGGGCCAACCGAGGCCAAGCCCCTTCCCTTCGGCACCGCCCAGCCCATGGACAAGTGCAACAAGGGGACAGACTTCAATCTGAGGGTGATGCTGGCGGGGGACTACGAGTTCACCTTCAACCCCGATACCCCCAGCCTCAAGGTGTTGCGGGCAACCAAAAAGAGCGAGTTCAAACGCCAGCCCCCGGAAGAGCCCTGCATCAGCTGGGATGGCGGCCCGGTCACGACATCACTCAAGGGCGTCTGGCCCGACGGCACCCGGTTGCGGGATGCCTACTCGGGACAGGAAGCCGTGGTCAAGGGCGGCAAGATCACCCTGACACCGAGCAAGGAGAGCGGCGGCCTGCTGCTGCTCGAGCCGGTCAAGGCCGCCAAGCCTGCTCCCTTCAGCTGGGATCAGGCGAGCGTCTATTTTCTGCTGACCGACCGCTTCCACAACGGCGATCCCGCCAATGATCACAGCTTCGGTCGTCAGAAGGATGGTCAGGACGAAGTGGCCACCTGGCATGGCGGTGACTTCAAGGGGCTGACCGAGAAGCTCGACTACATCAAGCAACTCGGCATCAACGCCATCTGGATCACCCCCATGGTGGAACAGGTCCATGGCTTCATCGGCGGTGGCGAACAGGGGAACTTCCCCTTCTACGCCTACCACGGCTACTGGGCGCTCGACTTCACCAAAATCGACCCCAACTACGGCGACGAAGAGAGCCTGAAAACCCTAGTGGACGAGGCCCACAAGCGCGGCATGCGGATCATCCTCGACGTGGTGATGAACCACGCAGGCTACGCCACCCTCGCCGACTTGCAGGATCTGGGGCTCACCGATCTCACCCAGAACACCGGCAAGCTGCCGAGTCGCTGGAACGAATGGCGCCCGAGCGGCGGCCTCAACTGGCATGGCTACAACCAGTTCATCGACTACCAGTCATCCCACTGGGACAAGTGGTGGGGCCCTGACTGGGTGCGGGCCGGCCTGCCCGGCTACCCGCAACCCGGCACCGACGACGTCACCGGCTCGGTGGCGGGACTGCCGGACTTCCTGACCGAATCCACCAGATCGGTGGGGCTGCCACCGCTGCTCGCTGCCAAAAAAGACACCAGGGCCAAGGCCCTGCCCAACGCCACCGTGAGCGATTACCTCATTGCCTGGCACACCGACTGGGTGCGCCGCTTCGGCATCGACGGCTTCCGTGCCGACACCGTCAAGCACCTGGAGCCCGCGGTCTGGGCCAGGCTCAAGCAGGCGGGCACCGACGCGCTCAAGGAGTGGAAGGCCGCCAACCCTGGCAAGGCCCTCGATGACCTTCCCTTCTACATGGTGGGCGAGGTGTGGGATCACGGGGTCGCCAAGGACTTCTGGTACCAGCACGGCTTCGATTCCCTGATCAACTTCGACTACCAGCGTGAATTCGCCCTGCCCCAGGCCCAGTGCATGGCGGGGGCAGAGCCCACCTATGCGAGCTACGCCAGCCGCATCAACCAGGATCCCGAGTTCAACGTGCTGAGCTACATCAGCTCCCACGACACCAAGCTCTTCTTCGGCGACTACCAGGACGTGGCGCTGCAACGGCGGGTGGCCAACAGCTTCATGCTGCTGCCGGGGGGCATCCAGATCTACTATGGCGACGAGTCCGGCCGGGGGCTGGCCAAGGATGGCGGCGTGTTCGATCAGAGTGTGCGCTCGGACATGAACTGGCAGGAGCTGGCGAGTGGCGAGAAGGCGGAGCTGGTCAAGCACTGGCAACGGCTCGGCCAGTTCCGTGCCGCCCACCCTGCCATCGCGGCGGGCAGCCACAAGAAGATTTCCGATGCCCCCTACGGCTTCGTGCGGGAGAAAGGAGAAGACAAAGTGGTCGTGGTCTTCGCAGGTCGGCAGAAATAGCGACCTGGCCTGAATAAAAAGGGGAGCCGATGGCTCCCCTTTTTTGTCTTGCCGACGCCCGCATCAATCAGACTGGCGGGCCGCCTTTGGCCACTGCAACCTCGCCCTGAGCAGGGTTTCCTGCCACAGGGGCCAGGCCAGCAAGGCCTGCTGATAGGCGCCAGCCTGACCGGGCAGCGAAATGCCATAGCTTGCCAGTCGATAGGCCATCACCGCATAGAAGGCATCCAGAATGCTCGCCTCGTCGAAATAGAAGGGCCCCCGCGCCTGGGACCAGAGGGTCTGCAACCGGGCCAGCTCGTCGATGACCTCCACCGGCGGTTCACTCTGGGTGGGCGCCCCCAGGAAGAAGGGCAGCAGGGTGCGGATCTGGCGAAAACCGGCGTGCAGCTCGGCGCACAGGCTGCGGGCCAGTGCCCGTTCGGCCTTGTCCACCGGATAAAGGTGACGCTCCGGGCAGCACTCGTGGAGATATTCGGCGATGGCCAGAGAGTCGTGAATACGCAGCTCACCGTCGTCGAGCCAGGGCACCAGGCCGGCGGGGGCCGTGCGCTTGAGCCGTTGCAGCTCCTTGGCATCTTCCAGATCGAAGACCTGCTCCTGCCACTTGAGCCCGCTCATGGCCAGCACCAGCGCCGTTCTCATTGCCCAGGTGGAGCCCGTGCCCACCGTCAAAACCAGGGATCCCATCGATTGCCTCCTGCATGGGTTGTTTACTGGCCATCCCGCCGGCCCCGTGGCACGACATCCGATGACCACCTCACATTTGCGTACTGGCGGGTTTGACCCACTTGGGTAGCAGTGCTAGTTTGATTTTTCAAAACAATCGGTTAGCAACAATGTGAGCTATGGACAGCCAATTTACCATCGTCATCGCAGATGACCACCCCCTGTTTCGGGGCGCCCTCTATCAAGCGGTGCACATGGCCATCGACGACGCCAGATTGCTGGAGGCTGACTCCATCGACAGCCTTAGCCACCTGCTCGATGAACATCCCGACGTCGACCTGCTGCTGCTGGATCTCAAGATGCCGGGGGCCAACGGCTTCGAGGGGCTGGCCTATCTGCGCGGACATCACCCGGATCTCCCCATCGTCGTGGTCTCGGCCTCCGAGGATCCCGCCATCATCCAGCAGGTGCTGCGCCTGGGCGCGCTCGGCTTCATTCCCAAGTCCGTCCCCATGAAAGAGCTGGTCAGCGCCCTCAATACGGTGATCGGGGGGGACAACTGGGTGCCGGAAGGCATCTCCCTCCATCCCGAGCCCAGCGAAGGGCCCGATTTCGCCACCAAGCTGGCCAGCCTCACCCCCCAGCAATACAAGGTGCTCATCATGTTGCGGGATGGCAGCCTCAACAAACAGATCGCCTGGGAGCTCAACGTCTCCGAGGCGACCATCAAGGCCCATATCACCGCGATTTTCCGCAAACTCGGGGTCAAGAACCGCACCCAGGCGGTCATCGCCCTCCAGCAGATGGATATCAAGGACAGTTGAGCCCCTTGCCACCATCAGAGCCCATATCACTCCGCCTTCCGCAAACTTGGGGTCAAAAACCCCACCCAGGCGGTCATCGCCCTCCAGCAGATGGATATCAAGGACAGTTGAGCCCCTTGCCACCATCAGAGCCCATATCACTCCGCCTTCCGCAAACTCGGGGTCAAGCACCGCACCCAGGCAGTCATCGCCCTGCAGCAAATGGGCATCAAGGACGACTGAGCTCGTCCCCGGCTGGCTCGTAACAAGCCAGCCACAACCGCCTCCCAGAAGACTCTCTGGTCCCCCGCGGCAGCCGGAAACGGCCTCCCTGCACCATTTGCGGCTCGACAATTAGCACGGTCGTACTTTATGCTGCCAGCCCAGAGAGAGGAGAGCCGGATGAGCAAGGGACGTCTGACCCGCGACACCATTTTGCAGACTGCATTCGAGCAGGCGAGCCAGCAGGGGCTGGAGAGCCTCACCATAGGCTCCCTCGCAACGGCCTGCGAGATGTCAAAAAGCGGTCTGTTCGCCCACTTCCAGTCCCGCGACAACCTCCAAATCGCCGTGCTCACCCATTCCGCCGAGGTATTTCGGGAGCGGGTGATCCAACCGGTGCGCCAACAGGGGTACGCCACCCAGCAGGAGAAACTGCTCGCCCTGTTGCAGGCCTGGCTGGCTTGGAACCAGAGTTTTGCCGGCCGCTGCATGTTCCTCGATGCCTGGACCTCCGCCCAGGAGGGTGAGGTCCAGCAGGCAGCACGCGAGCTGGTCCGTTTCTGGCTCGACTACCTGGCACGCCAGGTAGTGCAGGGGCAGGCCAGAGGGGAGTGGCGCAGCGATCTCGACCCCTGGCGCGCCGTCTATCGGCTCTATGGCCTCTATCTCGGGGATCAGGTGTTCCATGCCCTGGGGCTCAGCGAGGATCCGGCCCGCCACTTCTGGCCGGAGGTCACCGCTCTGCTGGCCAGCTGGCGCTGACCCGACGGGCTCTTCTTTTTAAAAAGTCGCAAAAAAGCACGACCGTTCGCACACAAAAGACACAGGATGACCATGAGCAGCAAGATCTACTTCAACACACGCCGCTTCAGCCCGAGCAAGTTGCTGCTGGGCCTCGGCACCCGCCTGCATCACGTGCTCGCGCCCACCCACGCCAAGCGCACCGCCAGCAAGCTGCTGCTCACCCCGCAGCGGGCGACCCGGGACGTCGCAGCCCCAGCTGGCCTGGTCGAGCAGGCCATCCACACCAGTGAAGGGACCCTGATGAGCTACCGGCTCGGGCAGGGGCCGGTCTGGCTGTTGATGCACGGCTGGTCAGGCAGTGCCAGCCAGTTCTATCCGCTGATGAGCCACATCGCCGCCCAGGGCTATACGGCCCTCGCCTACGATCACCCCGCCCACGGCCGGAGCGAAGGGAACAGGGGTCACCTGCCCCGCTTCGTGCGCGCTTTCGACGAGATCCTCGAGCGGGTCGGCCCCGTCCAGGGCGTCATCACCCACAGCATGGGGGGCGCCGTCACCCTCAGCAGCCGTCACCCTGCCATGGATGCGCTGCCGCTGCTGCTCATCTCCCCGGTGCTCGACTACGTGCCCCAGCTCTACGGCATGGTGGCGCGCTCCGGCTACTCCATCCGGCTGTTCGATGCGGTGGTCAAGGAGATAGAACACGAATACCAGCACCCGCTCAGCACGGTTGACCCCCTTGGCCGGCTCGCCCGGCGCAGCGGCGCCGCCCTCATCGTGCACGATGAGGAAGACCGCTTCGCTCCCCATGGCGACTCCCTGCGCGCGGCCCAGGATGGCCGCACCCGGCTGGTGAGCACCCGGGGTCTCGGCCATGGCCGTATTCTGGCAAGCCCTCCAGCCTTCGCCGCCTTCGATCAACTGAGCCAGACCCCCTTGGCAAACTGAAAATGAAACGGGCCGCAAAAATTGAGCGTGCGGCCCATTTTTATCCGGTATACAACGTCTTATAGTTGAATTGCGCGGTGGCAACCCGCCCTGGCGATCACGATAAGGCGCACCCTCATGGCCAGACCCAATACTGCTCTTCTGCTGACTGGTGGTGGTGCCCGCGCCGCCTATCAGGTCGGCGTACTCAAGGCGGTGGCCGAACTCTACCCCCGCAACATCGGCATCCCCTTCCCCATTCTGTGCGGCACCTCGGCGGGGGCTCTCAACATCACGGCGCTGGCGTGCTACGCCTCCTGTTTCCATCTGGGGGTGCGCAAGCTGGAGTGGGTCTGGCGACGTTTCGAGACCCACCACATCTTCGACTTCCACCCTTGCCAACTGCTGTGGCGCACCCTCTATCAGGGCTCGGCCGGCCTCATCACCCCCCAGAGCAACCGCGCCTTTCACCTGTTTGACAACGCCCCCCTGCGCCGTCTGCTGGATCAGCTCATCGACTATCACCGCATCGATGACAACATCCTCTACGGCAGCCTGGAGGCCATCGCCATCACGGCCTCCGACTACGATGACGGCCTCTCCACCACCTTCTTCCAGGGGCGGGCCGAACATCAGCCCTGGGAGCGCGCCAGACGACGTGGCCTGCGTACCCTGCTCACCTCGGATCATCTGCTGGCCTCGTCGGCGCTGCCCTTCGTCTTTCCCGCCACCCCCATCGGCGATCGCGTCTACGGGGATGGATCCATCCACCAGCTGAGTCCGCTCAGCCCCGCCATCCACCTGGGAGCGGAGCGGATCCTGCTGGTGACCCTGGACTCCCCTCACAGGGAGAACCCGACTCCCCGCCAGGGGCACCTGACCAGCTCCAACATCGCGAGCCATCTGCTCAACACCGTCTTCTCCGACACCCTCAATTCGGATCTGGAGCGGCTCGGGCGCATCAACCAGACCCTTTCCCTCATTCCGGCACGGGAGCGCAGTCGGCTGAAACTGCGCCAGGTGGAGACCTGCGTGATCCGCCCCAGCCAGGATCTCGACCTCATCGCCCTCGAATACCTCCCACGGTTGCCGACCCAGCTGCGCCGTCTGCTGCGAGTGCTCGGGGTCAACGGCGAAGAGAGCAGCAGCCTGGCCAGCTTCCTGATGTTTGATCCCGGCTATTGCCAGCGGCTCATCAAGCTGGGATACCAGGACGCGCTGGATCACCGCCAGCGCATCGAGGCCTTCCTCGACCTGCCGGGCAGCGGGAAGCAGGAGCAGTTTCGCGAAGAGGCCTGAGGGGCCTTATCCCATGGGAAGGAGATCCTAGCGTCCCTCCAGCAGGCGCTGCTCGGCCTGTTCCATGGCCACGGCCGTGCCGAAAAGCACCAGGGTATCTCCCGCCGCCAGCACCAGCTCGCGCCTGGGATCCAGGCTGCGCTCCCCGCGATGAATCGCCTTGATGCGCACCTCTCCCAGGGCGAGATCCCGTACCCTGTGTCCCACCGCCCAGGCCTGGTCGTGCAGCAGCACGGGATGCAGCCGCTCGAGCAGTTGATCCGTCTCCAGATTGCCCGCACTCTTGCCGCCCCAGTAGAAACCGTGCAGAAAGCGATACTGGCTGCTGCGCTCGTGCTCCATGCGCCGGATCACCCGGCCGATGGGAATGTCGCAGTTGAGCAGCAGGTGGGAGACCAGCATCAGGGCTCCCTCCTGGGATTCGGGGATCACCTCGAAGGCGCCGGCCTTCTTGTAGTGTTCAAGGAAGCTGTCATCCCGGGTGCGTACCAGCACCTTGATCTCCCCCGCCAGCTCCCGGATCAGCGTCAGCATGGCATCGACCCGCTTGCGATCGTCGAAGGTGATGATCACCAGCCGCGCCCGCAGCAGACCGGCCGCCAGCAGGATGTCGCGCCGACTGGCATCGCCGAACGCCACCTGCTCCCCCGCCAGCTTGGCCTCGCTCACCCGCTCGGGATCGAGATCCAGGGCCAGGAAGGGGATCTCTTCGAGCTTGAGAAAGCGGGCACAGGTTTGGCCGGTACGTCCGAACCCGGCGATGATGACGTGCTGGTGTTTGCTCAGGCCCGACTGGGCCACCTCGGCGCGAGAGAGCAGGGCACTGTCGGTGAGGGAGTGGGCAAGTCCCAGCGCCCGCAACACCAGCCAGGGGGTGAGGGCGATGGAGATGACACCGATGCCGATCAGCAGAGAGACCAGCTGGTGATCCAGCAAGCCGTGATGACTCGCCAGCGCCAGCAGCACAAAACCGAACTCCCCGACCTGGCTCAACATGATGCCGGCGGCCATGGCGTCGCGCTTGCGCTCCCCCATCAGGCGGCCCGCCAGCAATATGAGCAGCGACTTGCACAGGATGAGCCCCGTCACACAGGCCAACACCTGCCACCAGGCGCCCGCCACCAGCGCCCAGTCCATGGTCATGCCGATGGTAATGAAGAAGAGTCCCATCAACACGTCGCGAAACGGCTTGATGTCCACTTCGAGCTGATGACGATAGTGGGACTCCCCCAGCATCATGCCCGCCAGAAAGGCACCTAGCGCCATGGAGAGCCCCATCCACTGGGTCAGGGAGGCCGCCAGCAATGCCACCAGCAGGGCACTCAGTACGAAGAGTTCATCTGAACGTGCGCGCGCCACCTCGAAAAACAGCATGGGCAGCAGCCACTTCCCCACCGCCAGCAGCACGGAGAGCGCAAACAACCCCTTGAGGGAGGCCCAGGCGACCTCCGCCAGCAGGGCGCTGCCCTGCACCTCGGGCTGGGCCAGGATGGGGATCATCACCAGCAGGGGCACCACGGCAAGATCCTGGAACAGCAGCACGCTCACCCCGAGCTGGGCTCGCCGGGTATGGAGCTGCTTGAGCTCGCCGAGCTGCTTGATCACCACGGCGGTGGAGGAGAGCGCCAGGGTGCCTGACACCACCAGCGCCTGGGCCAGGCTCAGCCCCCACCACCAGCCGAGCCCGAAAAACAGCAGTGAGGTGAGCAGCACCTGCAGGCTGCCGACCCCCAGCACCAGCTTGCGCATGGCGAGCAGACGCGGCAGGGAGAACTCGAGCCCGAGGGAGAACATCAGGAACACGATGCCAAGCTCCCCTATGGTCTGCATCATGGCCTGACCCGTGACGATGGCCACGCCATGGGGGCCGAGCAGCATGCCGGCAAACAGATAGGCAAGGATCACCGGCTGGCCGAGGCGCCGGAAAATGGCCACCAGCACAACGGCGAAGATCAGCAGGATCAACACATCGGTGTACACCCATCCCTCTCCTTCATCTGCCCGGCACTCTCTTCCCTGCAAGCACAGCGCCCGCTCCCCATATGGCACGCCACTCGCTCAGCGGCAGGGATTTCCCCTCCCGTTTCATCCCGTTAAGCCTAGCCAGCCCCCTTGTTTTTCATCGGACATATTTTAGGCACAGGGCTTGCAAGAGCCTGCGCAATGAATGGAGAGGTGTAAGGGCTGTAACGTGGAAAACACATCGTCATTGAACGGCTTCGGACATGGCATAGAGCAGTGGGTACAGCAGATGGAGCGGCTTGCGCCCTTGACCGGGCAGGACCGCTATCAGCAGATAGAGCAGTTGCTGGGGCAACGGGATCTTGACGCCCTGCTGGCAATCTTTGCCGAGCGGGTGGCAAACATTGTCCGGATCCACTCGCTCCAGTTCGACTGTGGCCAGCCCCACCCCCTCATCTCGCACCCGCCCCAGGCCAGGCTGACCCTGCATGCCTATCGCTTCGAGCTGCGGGGACGACACGAGCAGTTGCTCGGCCAGTTGCACTACGAGCTGGAGCACCCTCTGAGCGACGGCCAGAGGCGGTTGCTTGAGCAATATCATCAGCTGTTCAGCCTCCCCCTGCCCCTCTACTTGCGGCTGGATCGGCTGGAGCAGCAGGTGCGGCTCGACCACCTGACCGGGCTTGGCAATCGCGCCTACTTCGATGAGGCCATCGGCCGGGCGGTGGAGCAACACAGCCGGGAACCCCACGGCCTGGTGCTGGTGCTGCTGGATCTCGACAGATTCAAGCAGGTCAATGACACCTGGGGCCACCCGGTGGGCGACCTGGTGCTAAGCCGCTTCGCCCAGTTGCTGCAGGGGTGCATTCGCGGGACGGATCAGGCGTTTCGCCTCGGCGGGGACGAGTTTGCCCTGCTGCTGCAACCCGCGGACCCCGAGGCCTGGCGCCCGGTCTGGCTGCGGTTGCAACATGTGCTCCACAGCCACAAGGAGCTCAGCGCCTTCTCGGTGGGGTGCAGCCTGGGAGCCGCCAGCTGGCAGTCGGGCATGGATGTGCAGCGCCTCTACGAGACGGCCGATACTCATCTTTACGCCCGCAAGAAAGCCGGGGGCTCCGGCCTGCCCGAATAGGGCATCACCCTTCCCCTCCCGGCCCCCTGTCACTCTGCGATGTCAATCCGCATCCGGGGTGACGGGGGGCCGCCACTCCCACGCCACCCCCTTTTCTGGCGCCAGAAATCCGTCGCAGACAAAGAGCCCGGCCACCAGTGCCACCTGTTCACCGTAGTAGAGGATGGGAATGCGCCCCCGCTGCCAGGAGGGCACCCCGTACTCTTGCAGCAGCTTCTTGAGCCGCCGGCTGCCCACCCGCCCCACCGGTTTCAGCATGACGCCCGGGGCGACCTGAAAACGCACCGAGAGCGGCTCGTCCCCCCTCGGTGTCCGCAACCCTTCGCCATCCGTTCTCCAGAGCCTGAACTGCCCAAGCCCGTCCGGCAGAGTGAGCGTCTCTTCCATCCCGATGGGCAGCACCTCCTCGCGGGGGGCGAGATCCGGCGCCACCAGGTACAAGCGCCCCTGATAGCGGCGGCACGCCAACCCTTGCAGGCTCAGCCTGGGGTTGGCGTCATCGCGCGCCAGCGCCACCTCCTGCCACAGCAGGCCCAGCAGCTCGCGGGAGGGCATCTCTCCCCCCTGACGGCGGATCCAGTGGCGCAGCAGGTTGTTGCGCCGCACGGGGGAGAGGGAGAGGAGTCCGTCAATGCGCAGCCCTTCTCCCTCACCCACCGCCTGCCAGTCCGCCTCGGCCAGCTCGCTGATAAGCGCCTCCTGCTCGGCGCACAGGGCCATGGTGCGCGCCGTCGTCCGGGCCATGGCGGGCCAGCGGTCCTTGAGCAGGGGAATAATCTGCTGGCGCAGGAAGTTGCGGTCATAGCTCGGGTCCTCGTTGCTCTCATCCTCTACCCAGCCATAAGGAAGTGACTGCGCGGCTTGCGCCAGCTCGGCCCGGCTCATGTCGAGCAAGGGGCGCAACAGATGGCCTGCGGCAAAAGGCTGGCTCGCCACCATACCCGCCAGCCCGCGCAGACCGGCACCCCGCTTGAGCGCCAGCAGCAGGGTCTCCAGCTGATCGTCCTGATGGTGAGCGGTGAGCAGCCACTCCCCCTCCCCCAGGTGGGCGGCGAGTCGCTCATAACGCGCCGCCCGCGCCTGGGCCTCCAGGCTCTCCCCGTTGCCTCGACAGAGCTGCACCCGCTCCACGATGAGGGGCACCGCCAGTTGCCGGCACACCCCTTCGCAGTGAGCCACCCAGTGGTCGGCATGTGGGCTCAGGCCGTGATGAACGTGCAGGGCGTTCAGGGCGAGGCCGTGGGCGCGTGCAAAACGGGCCGCCAGCACCAGCAAGACGGTGGAGTCGAGCCCGCCGCTGAAAGCCACCAGCAGACCGCGGGAACCTTCCGGCGCGGGCAGGGTCTGACAAAAACGAGAATAAATACGAGAAATCATAGGCTTCCCCAATACGACCAGGCCGATCTTAGCAGAGTCGGGCTTATCAAGCGCTAACCCGGCTGCTAGAGTGAATCGCTCCCTGCGTGGGCAAGGAAGCCATATAACCCGAATTGGAATAAAACCATAATGAACAACAAGAAACACATCCTGGCCACCCTCGTCGGGCTGGCCCTGCTGGCCGGTTGCAGTCAGGCACCGAGCCAACCGGACAAACACTCCGGCCTTGCGCTGGCCAACATGGACACCAGCGTCAAGCCTGGTGACGACTTCTTCCGCTACGTGAACGGCCACTGGCTCGCCACGGCCAAGATCCCCGATGACAGGCCCGCCGACGGCGCCTTCTACCTGCTGCGGGACAAATCCCTGGCGGACGTGCGGGTGCTGGTGGAGGGGCTGGATGGCAAAGCCGCCGCCGGCACCCCGGCCCAGCAGATCCACGACCTCTACCAGAGCTATCTGGATCAGGATACCCGCAACGCCAAGGGCACCACGCCCCTGCTGCCGATGCTGAGCGAGATAGAGCAGATCAGCACACCGCAGGATCTCGCCCGGGCCTTCGCCCAGAGCGCCCGCACCGGTGGCGGCTCCCCCTTCGGTTTCTGGATTGACGCCGACGCCAAGGCCCCTGACAGCTATGCCGTCTACCTCTACCAGGCCGGCCTCGGCCTGCCGGATCGGGACTACTACCTCAAGCGCGACCCCAACAGCCAGGCGCTGCTGCACAAGTACGAGCAGCACATCGCCGCCATGCTGGCCCGCTTCGGTGAGACGGATGCCCAGGGCAAGGCGAAACGCATCCTGGCCCTCGAGACCAGGCTCGCCCAGATCCAGTGGGACAACGTGGCCCTGCGAGACAGAGAGAAGAACTACAACAAGGGCCCGGTGAGCGAGCTGGGGCGCCTCGCCCCCGCCATCGACTGGGACGCCTACCTGGCCCAGGCCGGCCTTGCGGGGCAGCAGAGCCTGGTCATCGGCCAGCCCACCTATCTCTCGGCTCTGAACGAGGTGATGCAGCAGACCCCGGTCGCTGACTGGCAGGCCTACCTCAAGTGGCAGCTCATCACCGATTACGCCCCCTACCTCGACAGCCAGACCGATGCCCAGAATTTTGCCTTCTTCGGCACCGCTCTTAGCGGCACGCCCAAGCAGCGCGCCCCCTGGGAGCGGGCCCTTGGGGTGCTGGACAACAATCTTGGGGAGGCGGTGGGCAAGCTCTATGTCGAGCGCTACTTCCCGCCAGCGGCCAAGGCCCGCATGGAGCAGCTGGTGGAGAACCTGCGCACCGCCTACGGCCAGAGCATCCAGGAGCTGGACTGGATGTCCCCGGCCACCAAGACCCAGGCCCTCGAGAAGCTCGCCAAGTTCAGACCCAAGATCGGCTACCCGGACAAGTGGAAGGACTACAGCGCCATCACCATTCGCCCCGACGATCTGGTGGGCAACCTGCAGCGGGCCCGCGCCTTCGAATACGCCGACAACCTGGCTCGCCTCGGCAAGCCGGTCGATCGGGACGAGTGGCACATGTCACCCCAGACGGTGAACGCCTACTACAACCCGAGCAACAACGAGATCGTCTTCCCGGCCGCCATTTTGCAGCCCCCCTTCTTCGACATGACGGCGGACGATGCGGTCAACTACGGCGCCATCGGCGGGGTGATCGGCCACGAGATGGGCCACGGTTTTGATGATCAGGGGGCCAAATCCGACGGTGACGGCGTGATGCGCGACTGGTGGACGCCGGCGGATCTCAAGGAGTTTCGCTTCCGCACCAGCCGGCTGGTGGCCCAGTACAACCGCTTCGAGCCCATCAAGGGCCAGTACGTCAACGGCCAGTTTACCCTGGGGGAGAACATCGGCGATCTCGGCGGCCTCACCATCGCCCACAAGGCCTACCTGCTCTCCCTGGATGGCAAGGAGGCCCCGGTGCTGGACGGTTTTACCGGCGAGCAACGCTTCTTCCTCGGCTGGGCCCAGGTGTGGAAGGGCATGTATCGCCCCGAGCTGATGCAGATGCTGCTCGCCTCGGATCCCCACTCGCCGCCGGAATACCGGGTCAACGGCGTGGTACCGAACATCCCCGCCTTCTACGAGGCGTTCAAGATCCAGCCCGGCGACAAGCTCTATCTGGACCCGGCCAAACGGGTCAAGATATGGTGATGACAACCCGGGCAGGGGGCGGCCGACCAGCGGCCCCCTGCCCGCTTCCGACGTGGCAGGGAAGCGTCCCCTGCCCGTCACAGACACACAAGCAGCAACAAGGGTCCTCTCCATGAAAGCCTTATTCCTTACTCTCGGCCTGCTCACCCTGCCCCTCGCCAGCCAGGCGGCGGACGGCTTCTTCAAACAGCTGACACTCCCCTCCGGCCAGGTGGTGACCGTCAGCGAAGGGCGCGGCGAGCCTGCCTCCACCGGCAGCTACGACGTGCGCCTCTACTCCGGTGCCAACCCGCAGTTTCCGCTGGATCAGTTCATCGACGGCAAGGTGCTGCCGCGCGATGGCAGTATCAAGGAGATCAAGTTGCTGGATCTCAACGGCGACAAGCAGCCTGAAGTCATCGTCGTGGTGGAGAGCGCCGGCAGCGGCAGCTACCTGAGCGCCGACGCCCTCACCATCAATCCCCAGGAGGGGCTGGAGAGCTTCAACCACGTGGAGGGGCTGGCCCCCAGTGACAATGTGATTGAGGCCCTCAAGACCCCCCGCGACTGACCCCCCACGCCCCGTATCACGGGGCGTTTTTTTACCCCGCGCCTCCCGATGCGGTGCCCACGGCCCCCCACAGGGCGGATGGACGACTGTTTTTTTCTGTGCCTATAATCGCCGCACCCTGCCATAACGAAACACAAGGAGGTAAAAAATGGTTATCCAAGCGTGTCCGATGTTCTCGGCTCGCCTGTTCGGCACATTCAAGTGCTCTTGCCTGCATACCATCGCGCTGCGATAGCGGGTTCGAGCAAAGCCGACTCCCTTCCATACCGAGACCTTTCTCGACTCTGCCGTTGTCGCCAGCGCTCCTGATGACAGGGATTTCCCATCCCGCGATTTAAGAGAGCAAGAGCATGACAACCCTGATGAGTACCCATTCCCTGCAGATGAGTGCGGGGCACCTTCCCTTATTTGACCATCTCGAACTCGGCATTCGCACAGGCGACCGGCTCGGCCTGATTGGCGCCAACGGCTGCGGCAAGAGCACATTGCTCGCGCTGCTGGCGGGCGAGCGCACGCCCCAGGCCGGCCGGGTCGTGCAGGCCGCCGCCTGCCGCTGCGAGTTCGTGGCCCAGCAACTGCCCGCCGGGCTTTCCACCCTCAGCACCCGCGCCGTGCTGCTGGATGCACTGGGCAACGACCCCGCCGCCGAATGGCAGGTGGACAAGCTGCTGGCCGAACTGCAGCTGGAGGCCCAGGCCACGTTGCCGGTCAGTGCACTGAGCGGTGGCCAGCACAGCCGGCTGCAGATAGGCCGCGCCCTGCTGCGCCAACCCAACCTGCTGCTGCTCGATGAGCCCAGCAACCACCTGGACTTGCCCGCCTTGCTCTGGCTCGAGCAGTTTCTGCTGGGCTGGCGCGGCGCCTTCGTGCTGGTTTCCCACGACGCTCGCCTGCTGGACCGCGTCACGGCTCAGACCCTGATCCTGCGAGACGGCCAGTTGCACCGCTTCGCCCTGCCCTGCAGCCAGGCCAGGGTGGCGCTGGCTGCCGAGGATGAGCAGGCCCGCCTGCGCCGGGCGGACGAGCAAAAGGAGATAGACCGCCTGAGCGCCAGCAGCAAGCGCCTCGCCATCTGGGGGCGGGAGCATGACAACGAGAAGCTGGTGCGCCAGGCCAAGTCCATGGAAAAACGCATCGCCCGCCTGCAGGAGGAGCAGAGCCAGGTGGCGGCGCTGGCCCCCTGGCGGCTCGAGCTGCGCGGAGTGAGCCTGCCCGCCGACACCCTGCTGCGATTGGAGGCCCTCGACGTATCGCCGGCACCGGCACTGCCGCCGCTGCTGCGTGCCGAGGGACTCTGGCTGCGGGCCGGGGACAGGGTCGCCCTGCTCGGTGCCAACGGCACCGGCAAGTCCTCCCTGCTGCGCCAGTGCTGGCGCGAACTGACAGACCTGAGTCCGCAGGCGGGCTGGTACTGCCACCCCGGCGCGAGCATCGCCTATTACGATCAGTCCCTGCAGCAGCTGGCTGACGACGCCACCCTGAGCGACGCGCTGTACCCCCTGGCCCCTCTGCCTGAGGTGACGCGGCGACAGGCGCTGATCCGGGCAGGCTTCCCCTATGCCCGCCACGGCCAGCAGGTGCACACCCTGAGCGGGGGCGAGCGGGCACGGTTGCTGTTCCTCGCCCTGTCCCTCGGCAGCCACCACATGCTCTGGCTCGACGAGCCCACCAATCACCTGGATCTGGCGGGCAAGGAGGAGCTGGCCGACGCCATTGTGGCCTTCCCCGGGGGCGTGCTGCTGGTCTCCCACGACCGGGAGCTGATCGAGCGCAGCTGCAACCGCTTCTGGCTGATAAAGGACGGGCGCATCCAGGAGGCTCACAGTGCCGCGCGGGCCTACGCCGAGCTGCTGGGCGATGCCCCCTTGCCGCAGGCGGGCAGCCCGGCTCGCTCAGGTGACCCGCAGACCGCGGCCGCCACGGGGGATGACGAAGAGGCGCTGCTGGCGCGCTGGTATGAGCTCGATGCCCTGCTCGCCGCCGATCTGGCCCGCAAGCCCAGGCACCAGACCCCGCGCCTGCAGCAGCAGTGGCGTGACGAGCTGGCGCGCCTTGCCGAGCGCCTCGGCTTTGCCTGACGCCAGCCCGGATCATCCATCTCTTGTTACGCAACACACGCGGCCAGCCACGGCTGGCCGCAAGGAGTCATTATGACATCAGCACCACCCCACATCAGGCTGGATCCCGTCACCGACACCGACCTGCCTCACATCTATCGCGGCCTCTCCGATCCCCGGGTCGTCGCCTACTACGGCGTCAGCTACGACAGCCTGGCGGCATGCCGGGCACAGATGGATTGGTATGCCGAGCTGACCCGCACCGGCCGTGGCGCCTGGCACCTCATTCGCGACCGTCACACGGGCGAACCGCTGGGGGCCATCGGCTACAACGATGCCGACCCGACTCACCGGTGTGCCGAGCTGGGCTACTGGCTCTATCCCGAACACTGGGGCAAGGGGGTGATGAGCGCGGCGCTGCAACTCTGGCTACCGCTCACTTACCGCACCACCGACCTGCACCGGCTTATGGCGGTGGTGGAGGAGCCCAACCACCCCTCCGCCCGCCTGCTGGAGCGGGCCGGTTTTCACTACGAGGGAACGGCGCGGGAGTGCGAGCGCAAGGGGGATGGCTTCATCTCCCTGCGCCACTACGCCATCTTGCGCAGCGACCTGCCCGCCAGCCTGTGACCCGCAACCAAAAGCCCCGCACTGCGGGGCTTTTTTCGGGAGTTACTTGATGGCGCAGACACCCTCATCGGACGCCGAGCGGCGGCGTCTGCGCCGCCACAGGGAGAAGCCGCCATACCCCAGGCTCAGCACGACGGCATAGAGCACCTGGGTGGCGAGGGCCAGCAGCACCAGGGTGCAGAGCAGCACGCTGAGGCCCGCCAGCCCCTTGCCGGTCCCCGACAACAAGCGCCAGCCGGCCGCCATGCAGAGCAGATAGACCAGCACGAAGTTGCCATTGGCGTAGCGGATCAGCGCATCGAGGGGCAGACGCAGCCAGAGGATCAAGGTGATGGAGACGAAACAGATGGCGAGCACCCAGGCAAGGGCATGCAGGGGAGCGCCCCGGGCCGAGAGGCGAGAGAGGGAGACCGGCAGTTTGCCCTCCCGCGCCATGCTCCAGATAAGGCGCGCAAAACCTTGCAGGTAGATGTTGATGCTGGCGAAGCAGGAGAGATAGCCCAGCACCGCCACCAGCCACTTGGCGGTGGGGCCGAACAACAGGGAGAGCAGGGCCGGAATGGCGGTGGCATTGGTCGCCTCGTCCCCGTAGAGGCCATATTTGAGCACCACCAGCGAGTGCACCCAGTAGATGAGCCCCGCCAGCAGCACGCCCCCCAGCAGGGCAAGGGGGTAGTCCCGCTCTGGCCGCTTGAACTCCTCCCCCATGTGGGCGAAAGCCTCGAGCCCCACGAAACACCAGAACATCACCGCCAGCGCCGAGCCCATGGCGGGCCACTCGCTCGCCGTTGGCAGAGGCTGGGCGGCATCGCGCCAGCTGAGATCCCCCTTGACCCAGATAAGCAGGGTGAGCCCCAGAATGGCCAGGGCGATCAGCAGTTGCAGGTTGCCGGAGGAGCGCGCTCCCCGCAGCCCCAGCAGAAAGACCCCGAGCAGGGTGAGCAGCTGGATGCCCCAGAGGGTCCACTCCCCCATGTCGAACAGGGCGTGCCAGAAACCGGCGGCGATGGTGAGGGCGGCAGGCAGGCCCACCGGCAGCACCGCCAGAAACAGGAAAGCGGAGAAGCGCTCGGCGCCGTTGCCAAAGGCGAGGCCAATCAAATGGGGGGCGCCACCCGCGTGGGGATAACGCCGCCCGAGGCGGGCGAAGGTAAAGGCGATGGGCAGCACCAGGGCAATCAGCAGCAACCAGGCCCAGAGCGACGCCCCTCCCGCCAGCGAGGCGGCGGTGGCCGGTACCACGAAGATCCCGGTACCGAGCAGGGAGGTGGCGAGCAGCCCCATCCCCTGCCAGAGCCCGAGATCCTTTTTCAACCCAGACATATCCTGTTGTCCCGTCTAGAAAAACATCCCGCCATGTTAGGCCGCCACCACCGCTTTGTTAAGCATTTGTGCCCATAAAAAAACCGCCCCGGGGGGCGGCTTTCTCACAGGGATGAACGCTGTCATCAGGCAATCAGCTTGTAGATGATACCGGACATGGCGATGAGGCCGATGAGGGTGACGAAGCCGTTGCTGAGGTTGCCGGCATATTTGCGCATGGCCGGTACCTTGGCGATGGCGTACATCGGCATCAGGAAGAGCAGCATGGCGATGATGGGGCCGCCCAGATCTTCAATCATGCCGAGGATGCTCGGGTTGATGGTGGCCACGGCCCAGGTGGTCAGGATCATGAAGACCGCGGTCACCTTGTTCAGCTGCTTGACGTCGACGTTCTTGCCCTTCTCGCGCAGGGACTTGGCCATCAGGCCGTTCATGCCCTCTTGCGCACCCAGGTAGTGACCCAGGAAGGACTTGCTGATGGCAACCATGGCGATGAGCGGTGCCACGGTGGCGATCACCGGGTTGTCGAAGTGGTTGGCCAGGTAGGAGAGGATGGAGATGTTCTGCTCCTTGGCCGCCGCCAGGTCAGCCGGGGAGAGGCTCAGCACGCAGCTGAACACGAAGAACATCACTGTCATCACCATCATGACGTGGGCGCCCAGCAGGATGTTGCTGCACTTCTTCTCGGCGTTGGCGCCGTAGCGGCCTTTGTTGTCCACCGCGAAGGAGGAGATGATCGGGGAGTGGTTGAAGGAGAACACCATCACCGGGATGGCCAGCCACAGGGTCTTGATGAAGTCGCCGTTGAAGGCCTCACCCAGCGCCGGGGCTTCGGTGATGATGGCACCGTTCCAGTGCGGGATCAGGTAGACCGCCAGGCCCATCAGGGTGACCACGAACGGGAAGACCAGCACGCTCATCGCCTTGACGATGACCTGGCCGCCCAGGCGAACGATCGCCATCAGACCCAGGATCAGCACCAGGGAGAGGATGGCACGGGGAGGTGCCGTCATGCCCAGCTGGTGCACCATCAGGCTCTCGACGGTGTTGGTAATGGCCACGGAGTACATCAGCAGGATGGGGTAGATGGCGAAGAAGTAGAGCAGGGTGATGAACTTGCCTGCGGTCTTGCCGAAGTGCTCTTCCACCACCTCGGTGATGTCGCCGTCACGGGTGGAGCCGGACAGCACGAAGCGGGTCAATCCACGGTGGGCGAAGAAGGTCAGCGGCAGGGCCAGGATCAGCATGGCGACCAGCGGCCACAGGCCACCGACACCGGCATTGATCGGCAGGAAGAGGACACCGGCGCCGATGGCGGTACCGTACAGACCCAGCATCCAGACCACGTCGGCCTTGTTGATGCCACGGGAGGAGGCTTTGCTCAAGCTGCCTTCAATTGCAATGTTCATGTCAGACATAGGGGTGTTCCTGTCATCAAGGAAAGTGGGATCTTAACTTGTCAGTGGGCCTGGGCCCGGTTCCTTTCCCTGGAACTCCAGCTATTCGTCCTGTTTGTTCCTCCGCCCCGGCCATCCGGCCGCCACTCCCTGTGGCAACCTGATTGCAACAAACACGGGCGGGGAGTCGTAATACAGAGGGGATCGTGCTCGCTCGTTAACAACGGGATAACGCTCACCTCATCCGATGAGATGACTCTAGTTAAAAGGCACTATTAATCACAGCGTTTTTTTGAATTAATCAACCAAAGTTTGATTGGAATCGCCTTTCCGTCGCTTCAGATCACACTTGAATCGCCATATTGCGATTTTTTTTTAACATATAAACTTTTTGGTGTGATCCACCTCACCTTGAGATGCGCAACAATTTTGTCACAACCCCCTCATTGCCCCCCGATTGTCTCCCGTCGCCCCATGGCGTACCCTTTGTGTCCGCCCCTTTTCTGCGTACCGACCATGACCCTCTCCCGCACCGATCTCGCCGAGCTGGCCGTGTTTGCCGCCGTCGCCCGTCACCGCAGTTTCAGCAAGGCCGCCCTCGAGCTCGGGGTCTCCGCCTCGGCCCTGAGTCATGCCCTCAAAGGGCTGGAGAGTCGCCTGGCCGTCAGGCTGCTCAATCGCAGCACCCGGGCCGTGGTGCCGACCGAGGCGGGCGAACGGCTGCTGGCCCAGGTACTGCCGACCCTGGGGCAACTGGAGGCGGCGCTGGCGGAGCTGACGCGCCACGCGGGCGAACCCGTGGGCAGGCTCAGGCTCTGTGCCCCCCGAGCCGCCATCCAGGAAGTGCTGGCCCCGGTGCTCATCGACTATCTGGTGCGCTACCCGCGCATGCAGGTGGAGGTGGAGGAGCTGGAGCTGATGCCCCGCCTCATCGAGGATGGCTACGACGCCGCCCTCTTCTACGGCGACCTGCTGCCCCAGGAGATGATCTCGGTTCCCCTGGGCCCGCAGCAGCGCTATCTGGTGGTGGGCTCCCCCGACTATCTGGCACGGCGTGGCACCCCTCGCCACCCCTCGGATCTGCGCCAGCACGACTGCATCGGTTATCGGCTCACGCCCCATCACCACTATCGCTGGGCCTTTGCCGCCGAGGGGGAGCTGCTGGAGATCGAAGTGACGGGCCCGCTCACCACCAGCACGCCTGCGCTCTACCTGGGGGCGGCCGAGGCGGGGCTCGGGCTCGCCTACTGCCATGAAGGGGAGGTGTTCGACGCCCTGGCATCGGGGCGGCTGGTGAGCGTGCTGGATGACTGGAGCCCCAGCTTTGCCGGGTTCAACCTCTTCTATCCGGGCCGGCACCAGCTGGGGCAAGGGCTGCGAGCCCTGATCGACATGCTGAAGGAGTATCACAGGATCCGCTGATTGATGAAATACATTCAGCAATTCATCAAATGAAAGCCTGATTATCAATTAATCCATAAGAAACTAGACTGTCTGCTCGATTCCGGCCCTTTTCCCGAGTACAGATATGTCCGCCTACTTCCGCCTGCGTCAACGGGCCATGGCCCGCCGTTTCTGGGGCTATGCCCTCCCCTCCGTCATGGCCATGCTGGTCTCCGGCGCCTACTACCTGGTGGACGGCATCTTCGTCGGCCACTACGTGGGGGCCGCCGGCCTTGCCGGTATCAACCTGGTCTATCCGGTCATCATGGTGCTCATCGGCCTCGCCGCCATGATCGCCATGGGGGCCGCCACCGCCATCTCCTTCCAGCAGGGCGCCAGGAACCTCGCTCTGGCCCGCCAGGCTCTGGTCAGCGCCCTCTGGCTGCTGCTGATCCTGGGCACGGTAGCGCCGCTGCTGCTGCACCACTGGCACACCGATATCCTGCAGGCCCTGGGAATGGCCCCCGGCACCGACACCTGGCAGCAGGCCAGCGACTACCTCACCTGGATTGGCGGTGGCACCCTGCTGCTCGCCAGCAACCTGGCGGTGCCCTACCTGCTTCGCAACGACGGCCGCCCTCGCCTCGCCATGGTACTGGTGAGCGGCGGCGCCCTCCTCAACATCCTGCTCAACTACATCATGGTGGGCCGGCTCGGGCTCGGCCTCACCGGCACGGCCCAGGCCACCCTCCTCTCGGAGGCCATGGTCAGCCTGCTCGGCCTGGGGTACTTCTTCACCCGCCACGCCCGGTTGCGGCTGACCTGGCGCCAGCTGGTGCCCCGCTTCCCGGCCATGCCCGGCCTGCTCTTCACCGGGCTGCCGAGCCTCATCGCCCAGTTCAATCTGGGGCTGCTGTTGCTGCTGCACAACAGCCAGCTCATGGTGCACGGCACGGTCAAGGATCTGGCGGGCTTCACCGTGGCGGGGTACACGGAGGCGGTCTTCATCGTCATCCTGCAGGGACTGGCGTTTGGCATCCAGCCCCTGGTGAGCCAGGCAGCCGGGGCCGGGCGCCATCGCGACCTCCAGTTCCTGATGGCGATGGGGCTCAAGATCACCCTGGTCTATGGCCTGGGGGTCTGGCTGATTGTCCAGCTGCTGCCGCAGCCGGTCGCCATGCTCTACACCGGGGATCAGGACGCAGAGCTGCTCGCCGCCGCCATCAGCAGCCTGACCCTCAACCTCGCTGCCCTGCCCCTGGAGGGGATCGTCATGTTCGGCATCGTGCTGTTGCAGGCCATGGCCCGCACCCGCCAGGCCCTCGTCATCTCCGTGGCCAAGACGGTGCTGCTGCTGCCCCTCATCTTCCTGCTGCCCCTCTGGTGGGGGCGCGACGGGGTCTTGATGGCCCAGCCCGCCACCGTGCTGCTGCTGACGCCCCCCCTGTGCTGGCAGCTGTGGCGGGAGTGGCGGGCCCTGAGCCCTGCCGGAGGGCGTGCTTCCGCCCCCATGCACCGGGCGTTGACCGCCCCCTGAGGCCCGCCCCGGCGTCCCCCCACAAACGTCGCCCATAAAAAAAGTCCCCGCATGCGGGGACTTTTTATTGGAAGCGGCAGATCAGCAGTAGCCGTAACCCAGCAGGCGCTGGTAGCGCAGCTCCAGCAGTTGCTCGCTGTCGAGGGGGCGCAGGGCATCCAGATCCTGCTTGATGCGCGCTTTCAGGAGCTTGGCCATCTTCTCCACGTCGCGGTGGGCACCGCCGAGGGGCTCCTCGACGATGTTGTCGATGAGCTTCAGCTCCTTCAGGCGCTGGGCGGTGATGCCCATGGCATCCGCCGCCACCGAGGCCTTCTCGGCGCTCTTCCAGAGGATGGAGGCGCACCCTTCCGGGGAGATGACGGAGTAGGTGGAGTACTGCAGCATGTTGACGCGATCGCCTACACCGATGGCGAGAGCGCCGCCGGAGCCGCCTTCACCGATCACGGTGCAGACCACCGGCACGGTCAGGCCGGCCATGACTTTCAGGTTGCGGGCGATGGCTTCGGACTGGCCACGCTCCTCGGCACCCACGCCGGGGTAGGCACCCGGGGTGTCGATGAAGGTGATGATCGGCATCTTGAAGCGCTCGGCCATCTCCATCAGGCGCAGGGCCTTGCGGTACCCTTCCGGACGCGGCATGCCGAAGTTGCGCTTGATCTTCTCCTTGGTCTCGCGACCCTTCTGGTGACCGATGATCATCACGGGCTCGCCGTCGAGACGGGCGATGCCGCCGACGATGGCCTTGTCATCGGCATAGGCGCGATCCCCGGCCAGCTCGTCGAAATCGGTGAAGATCTGCTCGATGTAGTCGAGGGTGTAGGGGCGCTGGGGATGACGTGCCATCTGGGATACCTGCCAGGCACCCAGATCGCCGAAGATCTTCTTGGTCAGCTCTTCGTTTTTCTTCTCCAGCCGGCGAATGTCTTCGCTGAGATCCACGGCACTGTTGTGCTCGCTCACATGGCGCAGTTCATCGATCTGTGCCTGCAACTCGGCGATCGGCTGTTCAAAATCCAGAAAAAGACTCATAGGGACAATAGATCCTCTAATCAAAAACCAATTCAACCCGCTCTCGTCCAAGCAGGACTCGCAAGTCATCTATCAGTTGATCGGTGGGCGTCACCCGCCACTCGGTACCGAGCGTCAATCGTACCCGGGAACCGGGGCGACGATAGTTTACCTGAACCGGACAGACTCCGGCACGGGCGGGCTCCAAAATCTCGCACAAACGCGGGAAAAAGCGCTCGTCAATGCGTTGTTCATCGAGGGAGATGCGGATTGCCCTGGCAAAACGCTCCCTCGCATCGTTGATATCCAGCAACTCGCGGGCCGACATTTTAAGGCCACCGGAGAAGTCATCAAAGCTGACCTGTCCAGAAACCACTAAAATACGGTCTTTTTGCATCAATTCTTCGTATTTTTCCAGCGCTTCACTGAAAAGGGTCACATCCAGACGGCCGGATCTGTCGTCCAGGGTGAAGATCCCCATCTTGTTGCCGCGCTTGGTCACCATGCTGCGCGCCGCGATCACCAACCCCGCCGCCGTGGTCACCGTATCCCGGGAGGTGGGATGCAGATCGCACAGTCGGCCCGAGGTGTAGCGCCGCAGCTCGCTGCTGTACTGGTTGATGGGGTGACCGGTGAGGTAGAGCCCGAGGGTCTCGCGTTCCCCTTCCAGCCACACCTTGTCGGGCCAGTGCGGCACGTTGGCGAACGCCTTCTTGACGTCGTCGATCTCTTCGGTGAGCACACCGAACATGTCGACCTGCCCCACCGCCTGGGCCTTGGCGTGCTGCTCGGCGGCGCGCATCGCCTCCTCCAGGGTCGCCATCAGGGCGGCGCGGTGGGGGCCGAGCCTGTCCATGGCGCCGGAGAGGATGAGCTTCTCCATCACCCGCTTGTTGAGCTTCTTGATGTCGACCCGGTTGCAGAAATCGAACAGGTCGCGGAACGGACCGTCCCGATCCCGCGCGTCCAGGATCGCCTCGATGGGCCCTTCCCCTACCCCCTTCACCGCGCCGATGCCGTAGACGATGTGGCCGTCCTCGTTGACGCTGAAGCGGTAGCGACCGGTGTTGACGTCCGGCGGGATCACGGTCAGCCCCATGCGCTGACACTCGTCCACCAGGGTCACTATCTTGTCGGTGTTGTCCATATCGGCGGTCATCACCGCCGCCATGAACTCCGCCGGGAAATGGGTCTTGAGCCAGAGGGTCTGGTAGGAGACCAGCGCATAGGCAGCGGAGTGGGACTTGTTGAAGCCGTAGCCCGCAAACTTCTCCACCAGATCGAAGATCTTCATCGCCAGTTCGCCGTCGACGCCGTTCTTGACCGCCCCCTCCTCGAAGCCCGCCCGCTGCTTGGCCATCTCTTCGGGTTTTTTCTTGCCCATGGCCCGACGCAGCATGTCCGCGCCACCCAGGGTATACCCCGCCAGGGTCTGGGCGATCTGCATCACCTGCTCCTGGTAGAGGATGATGCCGTAGGTGGGCTCGAGTATGGGTTTGAGGCTCTCGTGCTGCCACTTCTCGTCCGGGTAGGAGATGGCCTCCTTGCCGTGCTTGCGCTCGATGAAGTTGTCCACCATGCCCGATTGGAGCGGGCCCGGACGGAACAGGGCCACCAGCGCGATCATGTCTTCGAAGCAGTCGGGCTGCAGCCGCTTGATGAGGTCCTTCATGCCGCGGGATTCGAGCTGGAACACCGCCGTGGTCTCGAAGCGCTGCAAGAGGGCGAACGACTTCTTGTCATCGATGGGGATGGCGGCGATGTCCACCGGCGGCTTGCCCTCTTTGGCAAGACGGGGGTTTATCATGCCAAGGGCCCAATCGATGATGGTGAGCGTTCGCAGCCCCAGGAAGTCGAACTTCACCAGGCCCGCGTACTCCACGTCGTTCTTGTCGAACTGGGTGACCGGGTGATGCCCCTCGTCGTCGCAATAGAGCGGCGCGAAGTCGGTGATCTTGGTGGGCGCGATCACCACGCCACCGGCGTGCTTGCCGGCGTTGCGCACCACCCCTTCCAGGCGGCGCGCCATGTCGATAAGGTCCTTGACCTCTTCGTCCTGCTCGTAGAGCTCGGGCAGCTTGGGCTCGGCTTCGAACGCCTTGGCCAGGGTCATGCCGGGGTCGGGCGGGATCAGCTTGGAGATGCGATCGACAAAGCCGTAGGCGTGGCCCAGCACCCGGCCGACGTCCCTCACCACCGCCTTGGCTGCCATGCTGCCGAAGGTGATGATCTGGGATACCGCCTCCCGGCCATACATCTCGGAGACGTGATCGATCACCTCGTCGCGCCTGTCCATACAGAAGTCGACGTCGAAGTCGGGCATGGAGACCCGCTCGGGGTTCAGGAAACGTTCGAACAGCAGGTCAAATTCCAGCGGATCGAGATCGGTGATCTTGAGGGCGTAGGCCACCAGCGACCCCGCCCCCGAGCCCCGGCCCGGACCAACGGGGATGCCGTTGTCCTTGGACCACTGGATAAACTCCATCACGATGAGGAAGTAACCCGGGAAGCCCATCTGGTTGATCACTTTGAGCTCGATGTCGAGACGCTCGTCATACTCGGGACGACGCTCGGCCCGCACCGCCGGATCCGGGAACAGGAATTCGAGCCGCTCCTCCAGTCCTTCCTTCGACTTCATGACCAGGAAGTCCTCGGTGGTCATGTCGCCGGTGGGGAAATTGGGCAGGAAATACTCGCCAAGGCGCACCGTCACGTTACAGCGCTTGGCGATCTCCACCGTGTTTTCCAGGGCTTCCGGGATGTCGGCAAACAGCTCCGCCATCTCCTCCTGACTGCGCAGGTACTGCTGGGGGCTGTAGCGGCGCGGTCGGCGCTTGTCCATCAGGGTGTAGCCGTCGTGGATGGCGACCCGGATCTCGTGGGCATCGAAGTCATCGGCGGTGAGGAACACCACCTCGTTGGTGGCCACTACCGGCAGTTCGAACTCGGTGGCAATGGCCACCGCCATGTGCAGGTAAACCTCTTCATCGGGGCGGCCGGTACGCAGCAGCTCCAGGTAGTAGGCATCCGGGAAGTGGGTCTGGTAGAAGGCGAGGCAATGCTCCACCATCTGGCGGTTGCCCTTGAGCAGGAACTTGCCCACATCCCCCTCGCGCCCGCCGGAAAGGACGATCACCCCCTTGGCATGTTCGCCAAGCCAGGCCTTGTCGATGACGGGGCGCCCCTGCACATGACCGCGCTGATAGCCGCGGGAGATGAGCAGGGTGATGTTCTGGTAGCCGTCGTTGTCCATGGCGAGCAGGGTGAGGCGGAACTGCTCGTCCCCAAGCTCGTCGCTCTGCACCCAGAAATCCGCCCCGACCAGGGGCTTGATCCCCTTGCCGTGGGCAGAGCCGTAGAAGCGCACCAGGCCGCACATGTTCATCTGGTCCGTCAGGGCCAGGGCCGGCATGTTGTTGGCGGCGGCAGCGGAGACGATGGGACCGATCTTCTGCAGGCCGTCGACCATGGAGAAGTCGGAGTGCACCCTCAGGTGGATGAAACGGGGATCAGCCATGGTCACGCCCTCTCATTGCGCAAGCAGAAATCGTTCAGACAGATCGGCATCGGTTATTCGATCCCCAGGGCGCGGCGCACCGGCTTGAAGCTCTGACGGTATTCGGGCAGCGGGCCCCGTTCGGCCAGAATGGCGAGGTGCTCCGCCGTCGGGTAGCCCTTGTGGCGGGCGAAACCGTACTCGGGATGGCGGCTGTCCAGCTCGGTCATCTCGGCGTCCCGGGTCACCTTGGCGAGGATGGAGGCGGCGCTGATGGCGACCACCAGGCTGTCACCCTTGACCACGGCGCGGGCCTCCATCGGCAATCTGGGGCAACGGTTGCCGTCGATGAAGACCAGCTCGGGCGTCACCTTGAGCCCCGCCACGGCGCGCTGCATCGCCAGCATGGTGGCGTGCAGGATGTTGAGCTCGTCGATTTCCGCCGGGCTGGCGCGGCCGATGGCATAGGCCAGCGCCTTCTCTTTGATCTCGCCAAACAGGGCGAGCCGCTTCTTCTCGGAGAGCTTCTTGGAATCGGCGAGGCCAAGGATGGGATTGGCAGGATCCAGGATCACCGCGGCGGTGACCACGTCACCCACCAGGGGGCCGCGACCCACTTCGTCCACCCCGGCAATCAGCTTGTCTTCGGGAATATCGATCGTCATCTCATAGCCTTGAATCAAAACCGGCCCCGCAGGGCCAGTATCAGCACAACATCACGCCTGACACACAGGCAGAGCCCACTAGCGTTCCAGCAGCGCGGCAACCGCTTCCGCTGCCTGCACATCCGCATTGCAGCGGATCTTCTCGTGCAACCGGGTGAAGGTGGCGATGAGCTCGCTGTTGTCATGGTCCAGCAGCTTGCTCACCTCTTCCACCAGGTTGGCTGGGGTGCACTCGTGCTGGATGAGCTCGGGCACCAGCATCTTGTCCGCCAGCAGGTTCGGTAGGGAGACATAATCCGTCTTCACCAGCCACTGGGCCAGCAAGTAGCTGAAGGGTTTGAGCTTGTAACCGACCACCATGGGCTTTTTCACCAGCATGGCCTCGAGGGCCGCGGTGCCGGAGGCGAGCATCACCACGTCGGCGGCAATCATGGCCTCGCGGCCCTGGCCGTCCAGCAGCACCATGTCGAGCTCCGGGGCCACCTCGGCCTTGATGGCGAGGAACTGCTCGCGCCGTTTCTGGTTGACCAGAGGCACGATGAAACCGAGATCCGGGTTGTGCACCGTCAGGTGCTTGCACGCCTCGAGGAAGACCGGCGCCATGAAGCCCACTTCCGCCGTGCGGCTCCCCGGCAGCACCGCCAGCCAGCGACGGGCGGGATCGATGCCGAGGGCCTCGCGCACCGCCCCTTGATCCGGCACCAGCGGGATGTCGTCTGCCATGGTGTGGCCAACGAAGCGACAGGGGGCATCGAAACGGTCGTAGAAGGCTTTCTCGAACGGCAGGAAGGCGAGCACCATGTCGGTGGCGGCCTTGATCTTGTGAATGCGGCCCTGACGCCAGGCCCAGACGGAGGGGCTGACATAGTGGACCGTCTTGATACCGGCGCGGCGCAGTTTCAGCTCCACCCCGATATTGAAATCCGGTGCATCCACACCGACGAAGATGTCGGGGGGATTGGCGATGAAGTGGCGCAGCAGTTCGCGGCGCACCTGGAGGATGCGGGGCAGACGGCCCAGCACCTCGGTGATGCCCATGACGGAGAGCTCCTCCATCTCGAACAGCGCCTTCACGCCGAGAGCCTGCATCCGCGGCCCGGCGATCCCTTCGAACTGCGCATCCGGGTAGCGGGCTTGCAGTTCGCGCACCAGCCCTGCGGCCAGGATGTCGCCGGAGGTCTCTCCGGCGACGATGCCGATGCGAATGGGATCAGGCACGGATGATCCCGCGCTCGTTGTCCTTGAGGAAATCCACATAGAGCTGGATGGCCGGTTCGCTCTGGGCCATCTCGCTCAGCACGGGCAACACCTCTTCAATGGTCTTGCCGGAGCGGAAGATCTCCTTGTAGGCGCGCTTGACGGCAGAGATCGCCTCGGCGCTGAAGCCACGACGACGCAGGCCTTCGGAGTTGACCCCGAACGGCTTGGCGTAGTTGCCGGCGGCCATCACGTAGGGCGGCACGTCCTTGTTCAGGGCAGCGCAGCCGCCGACGAAGGCGTGGGAGCCGACGCGGCCGAACTGGTGAATGGCAGACAGACCGCCGAAGATCACGAAGTCACCGATGTGCACATGGCCCGCCAGGGTGGCGTTGTTGGCGAAGATGCAGTTGTCACCGATGATGCAGTCGTGGGCCACGTGAACGTTGACCATGAACAGGTTGCCGCTACCCACCTTGGTCAGGCTCTGGTCCTGGGTGGTACCGCGGTGCACGGTGCAGTTCTCGCGAAACACGTTGTTGTCGCCGATCTCGAGGAAGGTGCGCTCGCCGGCGTACTTCTTGTCCTGGCAATCCTCACCGATGGAGGTGTGCTGGAAGATCTTGTTGCCGCGACCGATCTTGGTCGGGCCCTTGATCACCACGTGGGAGCTCACCCAGGTGTTGTCACCGATTTCCACCTCGGCACCGATGACGGTGAAGGGGCCGATTTCAACCCCTTTGCCGATGACGGCAGACTCATGGACGATGGCGGTGTCGTGGATGATGGCAGTCTGATCGATCACGGTTATACCTCGCGCTTGGCGCACATCAGTTCGGCAGTACAGACCACTTCACCGTCGACGGTGGCGACACCGGTGAACTTGGCGATGCCGCGACGCTCCTTCAGGAACTCCACATCCAGCACCAGCTGATCGCCGGGGCCCACCGGGCGCTTGAAGCGGGCATTGTCGATGGAGGCAAAGTAGTAGAGCTCGTTGGGTGACGGCTTGCCCACCATGGTGAAGGCCAGGATACCGGTGGCCTGGGCCATGGCTTCCAGGATCAGCACGCCGGGGAAGACCGGCTTGGCCGGGAAGTGGCCCTGGAAGATCGGCTCGTTGAACGAGACGTTCTTGATGGCGCGCAGGGTCTTGCGCTCATCGCTGATCTCGTAGTTTTCCACCTTGTCCACCATCAGGAACGGATAACGGTGGGGCAGCAGATCCATGATTTCCTGGATGCCCAGGCTCTTCTTTTCAGTAGTCAAAACAGTACCCTATACCAATCGTGATTATTCTTGATCCAGCTTTTTCTCAAGCTTGCTCAACCGCTTGTGCATCTCTTCGATACGCATCACCCGGGCGGCGGTCTTGCGCCACTCTTTATTGGTTTGCAGGGGGATGCCGGAAGAGTAGATACCGGGCTCGGTGATGGGACGCATCACCATGGCCATGCCGGTGACGGTGGCCTGGTCGCAGATCTCCATGTGCCCGTTAAAGACGGAGGCACCACCAATGATACAGTATTTGCCGACCTTGAGACTACCGGCCATCACGGTGGAGCCCGCCACGGCAGTGCCGTAGCCGATCTCGACGTTGTGGGCGATCTGGCACTGGTTGTCGATGATGACGTTGTCAGCGATGCGGGTATCTTCCAGCGCACCGCGGTCGATGGTGGTGCAGGCACCGATCTCGACCCGGTTGCCGATGGTCACGCCACCGAGCTGGGGGATCTTGATCCACTCGCCGCGCTCGTTGGCATAACCGAAACCGTCTGCCCCAATCACGGTGCCGGCCTGTACCAGACAGTCCGTGCCCAGGGTCACGTTGTGATAGAGGGTAACGTTGGCCCACAACCGGGAGCGCGCTCCCAGTCGGGTATCCTTGCCAACGAAACAGCCCGGGCCGATGTGCACATCGTCACCCAGCACGACGCCGGATTCGATCACCGCATTGGCCCCGATGGCCACTCTCTCGCCCAGTTGCACGTCCGCCGCGATAACGGCGCTCGGATGGATATCCATGGCCGGCTGCGGGGTGGTGTCCAGCAGTTGGGCAACCCGTGCAAAGCCCACGTAGGGGTCCTTGAGCACCAGGGCGTTGGTGGGGCAAAACGGCAGGTCTGCCTCGGTAATGAGCACGGCAGTGGCCTTGCTCTGCTCCAGAAAATGCCGGTACTTCTTGTTGGACAGGAAGGCTATCTCCCCCTCCCCGGCTTTTTCCAGTGTCGCGACCTTGCGAATTTCCCGGGTCCCATCCCCATGGACCTCGGCCCCCAGTTGCTGGGCCAGCTGTGCGAGAGTGAATGCCATCAATTAGTTGCTCTTGCTAACCTGAGAAATAACCTGGCCGGAGATGTCCAGCTTGCTGGCTGCATACGGGGCGGCGTTGCGCTCCAGCACCAGATCGTAGCCATTGCTCTTGGCGATGGCGTCGATGGCAGCCTGCACCTTGGTCAGGATCTTGTTGCGCTCTTCGGACTGACGGCGACCGTTGTCCTGTTCAAACGCCTGACGCTTCTGGTTGAATTCCATTTGCAGCTTGGCCAGCTTCTCCTGGCTCTGCTTCTTCTGTTCGGCGCTCATGAAGGCTTCGTCCTTCTTGAACTTCTCGACCAGTGCCTGACCGTCGGACTCCAGCTTTTGCAGTTCACGCATGCGCGGCTCGAACTCGCCCTTCAGCTTCTTGGCAACGGCTTCACGCTGGGGCAGCTTTTGGAAGACTTCGCCCATGTCGACCACGGCAATCTTGGTCTCAGCGAAGGCAGAACCCATGCCGGCAGCCATCAGTGCAAAGCTCAAACCAGCTACTTTCAACGCTTTATTCACACTTACTCCTTGGTCCCTCGGTCGAGGGCTACCTGATTTACCTGATTGTGCAAGCGATCCACGAGATCGTCTTGTTACCTGGTGAGGCACGCAAACGCGCGACCCATCATGCTTCCCCCCGCCATGGCGGGGGGGCGTCCGCTCCCCTTAGAAGGTACGGCCGATGTTGAAGGAGAAGACTTCGGTGTCGTCCCCTTCGTATTTCTTGATTGGTCTTGCCAGCACGAACACCAGCGGGCCCATGGGAGAGAGCCACTGCAGCGACAGACCGGTCGACATCCGGATGTTGCTCGGGTCGGAGTAGTCCATCAGATAGTTGCAACCACTGAAGCAACGGTTCTGATACTGGCTGTAGTCGAAGTGGGTATCCCACACGGAACCGGCGTCGATGAAGAAGCTGGTCCGCAGCTGGGGCTGATAGGTCTCGGAGGCAAAGGGCGTCGGCACGATCATTTCCACCGAGGCCACCGCCAGGGCGTTGCCCCCGACCGAGCTGTCGGTGCCCTGGATCACGTCGTTGCCGCCCAGGTTGTAGTAGTAGAGCGCCTTCGGACCCACGGTGTTGCTCTTGAAGCCACGCAGGGTGTCGAAGCCACCGGCGTAGTAGTTCTCGAAGAACGGCAGGACGTGCTCGTAGTCGCCATTGCTGCCGTAGCCGTCGCCGTAGGAGGCGCGGGCCTTGGCCAGCATGACCCACTTGTGGTCGGCATCAAACGGGAAGTAGTGAGCATCTTCGGCGTTGAGCTTGAAGTACTGCAGATCCATGCCGGGCACCGTCACCTTGGCGTTCACCCGCTGGCGGTCACCGGAGGTCGGGAACTGACCCTTGTTGAGGGTGGAGCGGGTCCAGCCGGCGGTGACGTCCACGGTGTTGAACACCATGCGGTTGTCGCCATCCAGATTGCCGTTGTAGACCTTCCAGAACTCGTCCACCTGTACATAGGGGTTGGGCTGGGAGAGCTTGTTGTTCTCGTAGCCCAGGCTGAAGTCGAGACGGTTGTTCTCGTTGACCGGGAAGCCGCTGGAGAGACGGAAACCGACGGTGGTGTTCTCGTAGTCCACGATGTTGGCGTCGGCCGCACTGAACTTGTTGTAGTAGAGACGGCCGCCCAGGCTCACCCCGTCCACGGTGAAGTAGGGGTCGTTATAGCTCAGGTCGACGCTCTTGGAGTAGTCGTTGGTGCTGGCGTTGATGCCGATCTTCTTGCCGGTCCCCATGAAGTTGTCCTGCTGCAGACCCGCCTGCAGGCTCAGACCCGACTCGGTGCCATAGCCGATACCGGCGTTGATGGACCCCGCCGGCTGTTCCTTGACCTTGAAGTCCAGATCGACCTGGTCATCGCTGCCCGGCACCCGCTTGGTGTCCACTTCCGCGGTCTCGAAGAAGCCTAGGCGGTTGAGACGGGTCTTGGACTGCTCGACGTTGTCGGAGGAGAGCCAGGTGCCCTCCATCTGGCGCATCTCGCGACGCAGCACTTCGTCCTTGGTGGTGACGTTGCCGCTGAAGTTGATGTTGCGCACATAGACCCGGGGACCCGGCTCCACGTTGACGATGAGCTCCACTTCCTTGGTCTGGTCGTTGATCTGGGGGAAGGTGACCACTTTCGGATAGGCGTAGCCGTAACGGCCGAGGAACTTGGAGAGCACCTCTTCGGTATGGGTTACCTGGCTGGCGGAGTAGACGCTGCCCGCCTCGATGGGGATGAGGCCCTTCATTTCGCCGCCGCGGTCGATGAGGTCGCCCTTGAGCTGGATGCCGGAAACCTTGTACTGCTCCCCTTCCTTGACGTTGAGGGTGACATAGACCCCCTTCTTGTCCGGGGTCATGGAGACCTGGGTGGACTCCTGGGTGAAGCGGATGTAGCCGCGGTCCATGTAGTAGGAGCGCAGCACTTCGATGTCACCGGCCAGCTTCTGCTTCTGGTAGCGCTGATCGCCGGTGAAGTTCCACCAGGGCACGTCGTCCTTGAGGGAGAGCTGGGCCAGCAGCTTCTCTTCCGGGAAGACGTTGTTGCCAACGATGTTGATCTGCTGGATCTTGGCCGCTTCCCCTTCCACGAAGGTGAACTTGAGGTCGACCCGGTTGCGCGGCAGCGGG
Organism: Aeromonas sp. R6-1; assembly: GCF_040908165.1. Taxonomy (NCBI): domain Bacteria; kingdom Pseudomonadati; phylum Pseudomonadota; class Gammaproteobacteria; order Aeromonadales; family Aeromonadaceae; genus Aeromonas; species Aeromonas sp. R6-1. The sequence continues at coordinate 58,122 of NZ_JBFODF010000053.1, read as the reverse complement.
GTGACGATGGCCTTGACCTTGGCGGAGTACTTGCCCACGCCGTAGTAGAAATCTTCCAGCCCTTTCTCGAGGGAGCTCAGCACGGTGCGATCCAGCGGATCACCCACGCGGATCCCGGAGGATTCCAGGCTCTGGGTCAGTTGCTCTTCCTTGATGTCCTTGTTGCCGGAGAACTCGATGCTGGAGATGGTCGGGCGCTCCTTGACCACCACTTGCAGCACCTGACCGTCGCGATAGACCTTGACGTCCTCGAAGTTGCCGGAGGCATAGAGCTTCTTGATGGCGTTCGCCAGGGACACGGAGTCGACGGAATCACCGACCCGCACCGGCAGATTCAACAGGGCGGCACCCAGGGTCACCCGCTGCAGGCCCTCGACCTGAATGTCTTGCACCACAAAAGAGGCCGGGGCAGCCTGAGCCAGGAAGCTGGCCCCCAGCAGGCAACTCAACACCAATGCTTTTTTAACAGCCATTTTGTTCTTATGTGTCCTTGTTGATGCTCTGGCCTCAGAGGCGAGCGAAATCATTAAACAGCGCAATGCCCATCAGTAACATCAGAATGGCGGCGCCTATCCTGAACCCAACTTCCTGAATTTTTTCCGATACCGGCTTGCCGGTGATCGCCTCGATGAGGAAATAGACCAGATGGCCACCATCAAGCACCGGCAGGGGGAACAGGTTGATGATCCCCAGGTTGACGCTGATGAGCGCCAGGAATCCGAGGAAATAGACCAACCCGTAATCGGCGCTGCTGCCGGCCCCCTTGGCGATGGAGATGGGGCCGCTCAGGTTGTCCAAAGAGACGATGCCACCGATCAGCTTGCCTATCATGTCGAAGGTCAGGGTGATCAGGCTCCAGGTCTTCTGGACCCCATGCCACAGGGCTTGCAAAGGCCCATACTGTAACAGAGTTCGATACTCATCCGGTAATGGAACCAGTTGCGGCGACAAGCCCACAAAACCGACCAGTTGGCCCTTCACTTTCTTCCCGTCCGGGGTCAGGGTCAGGGTCATCTCGCTGCCCCCGCGCTCCACCGTCACCTGCAGCGGCTGCGCCGGTGACTGCTGGACACGCTCGACAAACTGGGCCCATTCGGTGATGGCTTCTCCATCGACCCCCTTGATGCGATCCCCTATCTGAAGGCCGGCCTTCTCGCTGGCGCTCGACGGCACCACGGCCTCCACCACGGGCAGCACCTTGCCACCGAGGGGCACTATCCCGAGGCTGCCAATGGGAGACTCCTTGTCGGGGTCGAATTTCCAGCCTGCCAGCTGCAGGGTCTTGTCCACTGCATAGCTGGTGTTGGCCGCCTTGAGCTTGAGCTGGACCGAGTCATCGCCAAGGTGGCTGATGAGGGCGTAGGTGACGCTCTCCCAGTCACCGGTCTCCTCGCCGCCGACGCCGACGATCTCCATGCCTGGCAGGATGCCGGCCTCTGCCACGATGGAGGCGGGACGCACCTCGCCCACCACGGGTTTGACGCTCGGCACCCCTATCATGAACATCAGCCAGAAGGCGAACAGGGCGAACACGAAGTTCGCCATGGGGCCGGCCGCGACGATGGCCATCCGGGCCCAGACGCTCTTGTGGTTGAAGGCCTGCGCCTCCTCCCCCGGCTTGAGTTCGTCGACCCGGCCATCCAGCATCTTGACGTAACCGCCAAGGGGGATCAGGGCCAGCACGTATTCGGTGCCATCCTTGCCAAGGCGACGCCAGATGGCCTTGCCAAAGCCGATGGAGAAGCGCTCCACCTTGACGCCGCAACGACGAGCCACCCAGAAGTGGCCAAATTCATGCACCGCCACCAGCAGCCCGAGGGCCACGATGAAGGCGCCGATATTCCACAGAAGCCCGCCCATCAGCCGCGTACCTCGCGGTCATGTCCAGTCCTGCGCTCGAGAGCATGGAGAGGGGCTGGCTGCCACCACAGTCCGTTCATACGGCAAGCTCCTTTATCAGTTGCTGGGCACGGGCTCGGGCCGTACCGTCCAGGGCGATGAGATCCGCCAGAGAGCCGGCAGCACTGCTGCCCAGCTCGGCCATGACGGATTCGTTGACTCTGGCAATATCCATAAATCCGATCCGCTCTGCAAGAAAAGCCGCGACGGCCTCCTCGTTGGCGGCATTGAGGGAGGTGGTCGCCCCCTGCCCTTGCTGGCACGCGCTCATGGCCAGTGCCAGACAGGGATAGCGCTCATAGTCGGGCCGGATAAAGCTGAACTCTCCGACACTGAAGAAATCCAAAGGTTCCACACCGGACTCGATCCGTTCCGGATAAGCCAGAGCGTGGGCAATGGGGGTGCACATGTCCGGGTTGCCGAGCTGGGCCAGTACGGAGCCATCCTTGTACTGCACCATGGAGTGAATGACGGACTGGGGGTGGATCACCACCTGGATCTGCTCGGGGGCCGCATTGAACAGCCAGCGCGCCTCGATGTACTCCAGCCCCTTGTTCATCATGGTGGCGGAGTCCACCGAGATCTTGGCCCCCATGGACCAGTTGGGATGGGCAATGGCTTGCGCCGGGGTGACATGGTGCAGTTTACCCACATCGGCATAGCGGAAAGGTCCGCCGGAGCCGGTCAGCAGGATCTTGCTGATCCCCGCCCCGGCCAGATCGCAGAAACCGGGCTGGCGCTGCACGTCGACCGGCAGGCACTGGAAGATGGCGTTGTGTTCGCTGTCGATGGGGAGCAGCTCGGCGCCGTGCTCGCGCACCGCCTCCATGAAGAAGGCGCCGGACATCACCAGCGCCTCCTTGTTGGCCAGCAGAATGCGCTTGCCGGCGCGCACGGCAGCCATGGTGGGTGCCAGACCCGCCGCACCGACAATGGCCGCCATCACGCTGTGGGCATCGGGGTGAGCAGCCACGTCGCACAGGGCTGCCTGACCGGACAACACCCGGGTGGTGCTGCCGTGAGCCTTGAGCCGACCCGCCAGATCACTGGCGGCGCCTTCGTCCACCATGACAGCGAACCGGGGGGAGAATTCGAGACAGTCGCGCAGCATGGCGTCCACGCTGCGGGCAGCGGTCAGCGCCAGCACCTGCCAGCGCCCGGGGTTGTGGCGCAGTACCTTGAGGGTGCTCTGACCGATGGAGCCTGACGCTCCCAGGATCACCAGGTTTTGCATCAAGACTCCTGATTGGGTAACAGACTGATGGAGCGGGACGCTCCCGGGATCATCAGTGCGCGAAACATCAAAACTCCGGACCGAGCAACAGGTAGCTGAGCAGGAAGACGGGCAGCGCCGCCGTCAGGCTGTCGATGCGATCGAGAATGCCCCCATGGCCCGGCAACAGGGTGCCGGAATCCTTGATGCCGGCTTCCCGCTTGAACATGCTCTCGGCCAGATCGCCGAGCACGGAGGCCAGCACCGCCAGCAGGGAACAGAGCAGCACGGTGCCCATCTTGGCAGGCACGAAGCCCATGAACCAGGTCACGCCGATGGCCAGCAGGCTGGCGGTAAACAGCCCACCCAGCATGCCTTCGATGGTTTTACCCGGGCTCACGGCCGGTGCCAGCTTGTGTTTGCCGAACGCCTTGCCGAAAAAATACGCGCCAGAATCTGCCGCCCAGACCAGCCCCATCACGAACAGCAGGATCCAGGCCCCCATCATGGGGTCGTGGTAGAAGTTGTAGCCGCGAATGGCCACCAGGGACCAGAAGAAGGGAACCAGGGTCACCAGACCGAACAGGGATTTGAGCCAGATGGATTCACGCCACAGCCTGGCGCTTTGCGGGTAGCGCAGCACCAGCAGCAGCCCCAGCAGCCACCAGCTGACGGCGGTCCAGAGCACGCCCATCACCAGCGGATGCAGTTGGGGGATCCAGAGTTGCTCCACGGGCACCCAGAACAGGCTGGCCCCCAGCAGCAGACAGAAAACCAGCGGCAACCACTGTTGCGGCTGGGCAGTGACGAAGGCACTCCACTCACGGCTGGCCAGCAGAAAGACCAGGGCGGCGAGCAGGGCAAAGAATTTCAACGGCAGAAAAAACAGTGCCCCCAACACCAGGGGTACTAACAGTAATGCGGTAATAATTCGTTGTTTTAGCAAAAGAAACCTCTCTCTTGGGAGCGGGGTTTAGCCGGTCTGTTGCGCGGCGATCAATTCCCGGATCTGTTCACCCGTACACCCGAAGCGACGCTCGCGAGCAACGAAGGAGGCAACTGCCCCACTGAACTCGGCCTCGTCAAAATCGGGCCACAGGACCGGGGTAAAATAGAGTTCGGCATAGGCGAGCTGCCAAAGGACAAAGTTGCTGATGCGATGATCCCCGCCGGTGCGGATCAACAGATCCACGGGGGGCAGATCAGCCATGCAGACATGACGACCCAATGCCGCCTCATCGACCGCCTCGGCATCCAGTTCACCCGCCGCCACGGCCCGTGCCAGGGTCCGGGCCGCCTGGGCGATGTCCCACTGACCGCCATAGTTGGCGGCGATATTGAGGGTCAATCCCTGATTGTTGGCGGTCAGGGCCTCGGCCTTGGCGATCTTGGCCTGCAGCCGCTCGCTGAAGCGGGCAGTGTCGCCAATCACCCGAAGGCGAATGCCGTTGCTGTGCAACTTGCTCACCTCGCGACCCAGCACCGTCATGAACAACTCCATCAGGGCGTTTACTTCCCCTTCCGGACGGCGCCAGTTCTCGCTGGAAAACGCAAACAGGGTCAGCGCCTCCATCTTGGCACGAGCGGCAAAGGCCACGGCCTCACGCACGGATTTCACGCCCGCCTTGTGCCCGGAAACCCGCATCTTGCCGCGGTTCTGGGCCCAGCGACCATTGCCATCCATGATGATGGCGACGTGACGGGGCAAGGACGAGCTGGCGCTATCGCCTAGCGCTGCCAAAAGCGACATTCATTTCTCCCACAAAGACAAAAGCGCCGTGCAGGGGCACTACACGGCGCTCGTAATATACCTGTCGGAGGCTTAGATTTCCATTAGCTCCTTTTCCTTCACAACCAGGGCGTCATCCACCAGCTTGATGAAGGTATCGGTCAGCTTCTGGATCTCTTCCTGGGCGCGACGGTCGTCGTCTTCGGAGATCTCTTTCTCTTTCAGCAGGGCTTTCAGATCGGCGTTGGCATCGCGACGGATGTTGCGAATGGCAACCCGGGCACCTTCGGCTTCGGCACGGACGATCTTGGTCAGATCACGGCGACGCTCTTCGGTCAGCGGCGGCAGCGGCACGCGCAGAGTCTGGCCGTTGCTGGACGGGTTCAGGCCCAGATCGGAGGTCAGGATGGCTTTTTCCACCGCCTGGATCATGGAGCGATCGAAGATGGAGATGGAGAGAGTACGGGCATCTTCTGCCACCACGTTGGCCAACTGCTTCAGAGGAGTGGCAGCACCGTAATACTCCACCTGGATGCCGTCGAGCAGGCTCGGGTGAGCACGGCCGGTACGGATCTTGGACATCTGGGTCTTCAGCGACTCTACGCTTTTGCCCATGCGGTCCTTGGCGTCGTTTTTAATCTCGTTGATCACAGTGGTTTTCCTTTTGGCGAACGAGCCGACAGGCGGCTCGTATCTATCTTGTTGACTGGCGTAATGGACAAGCGAGCCTGGGGCTCACACTTGCCTTACTTGCTGGCCTGGTGGATCAGGGTACCTTCCGGCTCACCCATGATCACGCGGCGCAGCGCGCCCGGTTTGTTCATGTTGAACACCCGGATCGGCAGATCGTGGTCGCGGGCCAGGGTAAAAGCAGCAAGATCCATCACTTTGAGTTCTTTTTCAAGAACTTCATCATAACTCAGTTCCTGATAGAGCACGGCATCCGGGTTCTTGACCGGGTCATCGGTGAACACGCCATCGACCTTGGTGGCTTTCAGCACGACGTCGGCTTCGATCTCGATACCGCGCAGGCAGGCTGCCGAGTCGGTGGTAAAGAAGGGGTTGCCGGTACCGGCAGAGAAGATCACCACCTTGCCGGCGCGCAGCTGGCTGATGGCTTCGGCCCAGCTGTAGGAGTCGCAGACCCCTTGCAGGGAGATGGCCGACATCAGGCGGGCATTCACATAAGCACGATGCAGGGCATCACGCATGGCCAGGCCGTTCATGACGGTCGCCAGCATGCCCATGTGGTCACCCACCACGCGATTCATGCCTGCCTTGGCAAGGCCGGCACCACGGAACAGGTTGCCGCCACCGATGACCAGACCGACCTGAACACCCAGCTCAACCAGCTCTTTGATCTCTTGGGCCATCCGTTCCAGCACCGCCGGATCAATGCCGAAACCCTCGGATCCTTGCAGGGCTTCACCACTCAACTTCAGAAGAACACGTCTGTATGCAGGCTTGGGATTGGTACTCATGTCACTGATTCCTGGTCATATAAAGACCGCGACATAAGTCGCGGTCTGGGGAAACGGAAAAACCGGTTCGATTAGGCCTTCTGAGCGGCCGCGATCTGGGCTGCTACTTCAGCAGCGAAGTCGGTCTCTTGCTTCTCGATGCCTTCGCCCACTTCGAAACGGGTGAAGGAAACAACGTCCGCGCCTTCTTTCTTCAGCAGCTCGGCAACGGTCATGGAAGGATCTTTCACGAACGGTTGACCAGTCAGGGAAACCTCACCGGTGAACTTCTTCATGCGGCCTTCAACCATCTTCTCGGCGATCTCTTTCGGCTTGCCGGAGTTGATGGCGATGTCGATCTGGATTTCGCGCTCTTTGGCAACGACTTCGGCAGACACGTCTTCCGGTTTGACGAATTGCGGGCTGTTGGCAGCAACGTGCATGGCCAGATCTTTGGCCAGCTCGTCGGTACCGCCAACCAGCTTGGTGATAACACCGATGCGGGAGCCGTGAACGTAGGTGCCCAGGTTGTCACCTTCAACCAGCATCACGCGACGCAGGTTCATGTTCTCACCGATCTTGGCGATCAGGTTGGTGATGGTCAGCTCGACGGACTCGCCGTTGCCGAAATCGGCGGCTTTCAGCGCGTCAACGTCAGCGATTTTCTGGGTAGCAGCGATCTCGACGATCTTCTGACCCATGGCCAGGAAACCGGCATCCTTGGAAACGAAGTCAGTCTCGCAGTTCAGCTCGATCATGACGGCAACGTTGCCTTCGGTACGGGCGAAGATCACACCTTCAGCGGCGATACGGCCAGCTTTCTTGGCGGCCTTGGCCTGACCGGATTTACGCATGTTCTCGATAGCCAGCTCGATATCACCGTTGGCTTCTTCCAGCGCTTTTTTGCAATCCATCATGCCAGCGGCGGTGCGCTCGCGCAGTTCTTTTACCAGGGCGGCAGAAATGTTTGCCATGTCCAGTATCCTCGGTCTTGAATTGACAAGAAACAGGGGCCACAAGGGCCCCTGCTAACCAATTACATCAGCTTGGTTAATAAGGGCTTTTCAGTCCTTATCAATTACTCAGCTTCAACGAAGCCATCTTGTTCGGCTTGAACAACGATGTCCTGCTCGCGGGCTTCCAGAACGGTGTCAGCAGCAGCGTTCAGGTACAGCTGTACGGCACGGATAGCGTCGTCGTTACCCGGGATGACATAGTCAACGCCGTCCGGGTTGGAGTTGGTATCAACGATGGAAACTACCGGGATACCCAGGTTGTTGGCTTCTTTGATAGCGATGTGCTCGTGGTCGGCATCGACAACGAACAGAACGTCAGGCAGGCCGCCCATGTTCTTGATACCACCCAGGCTCTTCTCCAGCTTTTCCATTTCGCGAGTACGCATCAGCGCCTCTTTCTTGGTCAGCTTGTCGAAGGTACCGTCTTCGCTCTGGGTTTCCAGATCTTTCAGGCGCTTGATGGACTGACGAACGGTTTTCCAGTTGGTCAGCATGCCGCCCAGCCAGCGGTGGTTAACATAGAACTGGTCGCAACGCTCAGCGGCTTCTTTGACGGCTTCAGACGCGGCACGCTTGGTACCTACGAACAGTACCTTGCCTTTCTTGGCAGCTACGGAGCTGATGAAGTTCATGGCATCGTCAAACATCGGAACGGTTTTTTCCAGGTTGATGATGTGAACTTTGCTGCGGGCGCCGAAGATGTAGGACTTCATTTTCGGGTTCCAGTAACGAGTCTGGTGACCGAAGTGAACGCCGGCTTGCAGCATGTCGCGCATAGAAACTTTAGCCATTTTATACCTCTGTATTGGGGTTAGGCCTCCACACATCCCATATAACCGACCCGTTAAGGCACCCCGGCATATGTGTCGATGTGTGTGTGTTGTTGAGTAAGGGTGATGGCATGAGGACACGAGTTCCCCATTCCGGCGCGCTTTATACCATAACTTTGGTCATGACACCACCAGCCCGGGTGCTAAAAATGGATCCCGGACCATGGTGCGACCGCCTGATGACGTTGCGATGACGATCACACTGGAAGTAAACGGGGGTTGGGGATAAAATTTCGCCCTGATTGCAAACGCATCTATTTTTCATTACCTGGTTGTTGGGCATCGGCAGGATGCGCAATCAGGCCCCAAGAGAGATCCCATGTCCATTAAAATCAAGACACCGGAAGAGATTGAGAAAATGCGTGTCGCCGGCCAGCTGGCCGCCGACGTGCTGGTCATGATCGCCCCCCACGTCAAGGCGGGCGTCACCACAGACGAACTGAATACCCTCTGCCACGACTACATCGTCGACGTGCAACAGGCCATCCCCGCGCCGCTCAATTACCACGGCTTCCCCAAGTCCATCTGTACTTCAGTGAACGATGTCATCTGCCATGGCATCCCGAACCACAAGAAACTGCGGGAAGGGGACATCATCAATCTGGATATCACCGTCATCAAGGATGGTTATCACGGCGATACCTCCGCCATGTTCATCGTGGGCCAGACCACCCCCCTGCGTCGCCAGCTCTGCAAGGTGGCCCAGGATAGCCTCTATGCCGCCATCAAGCGGGTGCGCCCGGGCATGTGCATCACCGAGATCGGCGCCGTCATCCAGCCCATCGTCGAGCAGGCAGGCTTCTCCGTGGTACGCGACTACTGCGGCCATGGCATCGGTGCCGAGTTCCACGAAGAGCCGCAGATCCTCCACTACCGCAACGGCGGCAAGCTGGAGCTGAAAGCGGGCATGTGCTTCACCATCGAGCCCATGGTCAACAGCAAGAAGTACCACTGCAAGGTCAATCCGAAGGATGGCTGGACCGTGACCACCAAGGACGGCGGCGACTCCGCCCAGTGGGAGCACACCCTGCTGGTGACCGAGGATGGCTGCGAGGTCCTGACCCTGCGTCCCGACGACACTATCGAGCGTTTTATCCGCCACGTTTGACATTCAACCCCGGCCGCGCGCCGGGGTTGCTCTTTACCCGGCCCGACCGAGAGTGTGACATGCCATGGATGCCAGCCTGCTTTCTCCCCATCTGCTCCCAGACGATCAGCTCACCCGTGACAACTGCAAGGAGTACCTGAGCCGCTTTCTCGCCTGGCTGCACGAGCGCTTCGACGCCGGTGACAACATCATCGAACTGGTCGCCACCCGCTCCGAATACATGGACGCGCTGCTGACCAGGCTCTGGCACAAGTTCGGCTTCGACAGGACCGAGCTCACCCTGATCGCGGTAGGCGGCTATGGCCGCGGCGAACTCCATCCCCACTCCGATATCGACCTGCTGATCCTCTACGAAGGAGATGAACTGGACGAGGTGCTGGGGCTTCGCATCGGCGAGTTCATCACCCTCTTGTGGGATCTCAAGCTGGAAGTGGGGCAGTCGGTGCGCAACGTGGCCGAGTGCATCGAGCAGGGCCGCAACGACATCACGGTTGCCACCAACCTCATCGAGGCCCGTTACATCACGGGTCGCCTGGCGGGATTCGAGCAGTTGCAGGCGGCCACCCAGCCCCAGCACTTCTGGCCGAGCGAAGCCTTCTTTCGTGCCAAACGCGAAGAGCAGGCCCTGCGCCACCAGCAGTTTCTCGGCACCGCCTACAAGCTGGAGCCGGATCTCAAGAACAATCCCGGGGGCCTTCGCGACATCCAGACCCTGGCCTGGGTCGCCCGCCGCCACTTCGGCGCCACCACACTGTTCGAGATGACCAGCCACGGTTTTCTCAACCGGGCCGAGTACCGGGAGCTGCTCGACTGTCAGAACTTCCTGTGGAAGGTGCGCTTCGCCCTGCACATGGCCATCAACAAGGGGGATAACCGTCTCTTGTTCGACCGCCAGCGCACCGTGGCCCAGATGCTGGGGTTCGAGGGGGAAGGTAACGGCCCGGTCGAGCAGATGATGAAGCGTTTCTACCAGACGGTGCGGCGGGTGGCCGAGCTCAACGAGATGCTGCTGCAACTCTTTGACGAGGCCATTCTCGGCAACACCGCCATGGACGTGCGCCGCATCAGCGACGAATTCCAGCTGCGCGGCCGCCTCATCGATGCGGTGGACTCCGAGCTGTTCGGCCGGGATCCTGCCGCCATCCTGCGACTCTTCTACCAGATAGCCCAGCACCCGGAGATTGCCGGCATCCACTCCGCCACCTTGCGCCAGTTGCGCGAGGCCAGACGCACCCTCAACTGCTGGCTGCAAGATCTACCCGAGTGCCGCCGTCTCTTCATGGCGCTCCTGCGCCACCCCAACGGCATCGGCCAGCCCCTTACTTTGATGCACAAGTACGGGATCCTCGCGGCCTACCTGCCCCAGTGGAACCTCATCGTCGGTCAGATGCAGTTCGACATGTTCCACGCCTACACGGTGGACGAGCACACCCATCGGCTGCTGCAGAACATCCATCGCTTCCCGAATCCGGCCAGCCGCCAGACTCACCCGCTCTGCCACGAGGTGTTCACCCAGTTGCGCAAGCCCGAGCTGCTCAGCATCGCCGCCCTCTTCCACGACATCGCCAAGGGCAGGCGCGGCGATCATTCCGAACTCGGGGCCGTGGATGCGCTGGAGTTCTGCCAGTTGCACGGGCTGGATCGCTATGAGAGCCGACTGGTCGCCTGGCTGGTGCGCCACCATCTGCTGATGTCGGTCACCGCCCAGCGCCGCGACATCTACGACCCGGATGTGGTCACCGACTTCGCCCAGAAGGTGCGGGATGAATTGCACCTCGACCTGCTCTATTGCCTGACCGTGGCCGACATCTGTGCCACCAACGACAGTCTGTGGAACGACTGGAAGGGCACCCTGCTGCGCGAACTCTACTTCGCCACCCAGAAGGCCCTGCGCCAGGGGTTGGAAAACCCGCCGGACATGCGCCTCAAGATCCGTGAAAATCAGCGCCAGGCCAGGCAGATCCTGACCCAGCGCGAGGTGCCACAGGAGGCGGTCACCGCCCTCTGGAACGACTTCAAGGCCGATTACTTCCTGCGCCACAGCCCGGAGCAGATCGCCTGGCACTGCCGCAAGATCATCGCCCACGGTGACAACCCGGCCCCCCTGGTGCTCATCGGCAAGCATCCCATACGGGGCGGTAGCGAGGTGTTCATCTATTGTCGCGATACCCCCAACCTCTTTGCCACCGTGGCCTCGGCACTGGATCAGAAGAACCTCAGCATCCACGACGCCCAGATCATGAATTCGCGCAACGACTATGTGCTCGATACCTTCATCGTGCTGGAGCCAAACGGCGAGCCCATCAGCCCCAATCGTACCGCCACCATCAAGAAGGCGCTGGAGAAAGCCCTTCAGGAGCCGGGCAAGCTGGTGCTGCGCAGCAAACCCCTGTCCAGACGCCACCGCCAGTTCAGCGTGCCGACCAGGGTGGTCTTCCTGCCTCACAAGGGGGAAAACCGCCACACCCTGCTGGAGCTGACAGCCCTGGACACTCCAGGCCTGCTGGCCCGTATCGGTGCCGTGTTCCAGCAGTGCGGCCTCTCCCTCCATGCCGCCAAGATCACCACCATCGGTGAGCGGGTGGAGGACTTCTTCAGCCTCACCACCCTGGCCGGAGAGCCGCTGAACCCGGAGGAGCAGCAAGCCCTCGAGGAGAGGCTGGTCAATCAGCTCAACCCCCAGGAACCGCTTGGCGAGAGTGCCTGACACACTCGGATGAAGCCTCGAAAGAGGCTTTTTGACGTATTGATTCCTCAATCAGAACAAATGGTTGGACCACTCAAGTACAATAAATCGCCCTGATTCTGAAGAAATCGGCGAGAGCCCTTAAAAACGATTGGAAAAGTGTGATACAACAAACAGAATTTTATAAAGGAAACCTGTCATGACCCAGTTGCAACAGACCATCGAAGCGGCCTTCGAGCGCCGCGACTCCATCACCCCCGGCTCCGTCGATGCCGCCACCAAGGCCGCCATTCTGGAAGCCATCGACCTGCTGGACTCCGGCAAAGCCCGGGTTGCCGAGAAGATTGCCGGCGAGTGGGTCGTCCACCAGTGGCTGAAGAAGGCCGTGCTGCTCTCCTTCCGCATCAACGACAACGGCATCATCAAGGGCGACGATGCCCAGTACTACGACAAGGTTCCCCTGAAGTTCTCCAACTACACCGAAGAGCAGTTCAAGGCTGCCGGTGTACGCGTCGTGCCGCCCGCGACCGCGCGCAAAGGCTCCTTCATCGCCCCGAACACAGTGCTGATGCCCTCCTACGTCAACATCGGCGCCTTCGTCGATGAAGGCACCATGGTCGACACCTGGGCCACCGTGGGCTCCTGCGCCCAGATCGGCAAGAACGTGCACCTCTCCGGCGGCGTCGGCATCGGCGGCGTACTGGAGCCACTGCAGGCCAACCCGACCATCATCGAAGACAACTGCTTCATCGGTGCCCGTTCCGAGGTGGTGGAAGGGGTGATCGTGGAAGAGGGCTCCGTCATCTCCATGGGGGTCTTCATCGGCCAATCCACCCGCATCTATGACCGTGAAACCGGCGAGATCCACTACGGCCGCGTCCCGGCCGGCTCGGTGGTCGTCTCCGGCTCCCTGCCCTCCAAGTGCGGCAAGTACAGCCTCTACGCCGCCGTCATCGTCAAGAAGGTGGATGCCAAGACCCGCGCCAAGGTCGGCATCAACGCCCTGCTGCGCTCCATCGACGAGTAATCCACGCCGATGTCATCAAGGGCACCTCTGGTGCCCTTTTTCATGCCCGCTCTCATGGGTGGGCGCCAACTCCCCCCTGCCCCACCATCGCTGCACATCCCCACGAGGTGATACCGCTTATGGCCGTGCTGACAAGGCGTTCACCCCTCCCCCTTTGCTCATTGATTAAAGAAGACCTTTTTGACACCAATTTGAATTTGGCGCGCCTGTCACAGGCAAGGCATCCGGACTCGGGTAAGATAGAGGGGTCAGGATCGTTTCAAACCAAGGAAGCCCGATGTACGAGAATCTCAAGAGCCTGGGGATCCAGGAACCCACCTCGGTGGACAGCTACACCCTGCGCCAGGAAGCCAACCACGACATCCTCAAGATCTATTTCAAGAAGCAGAAGGGTGAATTCTTCGCCAAGAGCGTCAAATTCAAATACCCCCGCCAGCGCAAGACCATGCTGGTCGACTCGGGGACCCATGAGTACAAAGATGTCACCGAGATCAACGCCAACCTCAAATACGTGGTGGATGAGCTGGACAATCTGACCCAGGGCGGCCAGCCTTCCGCCGATCCGGACATCAAGCAGAAAATACTGCGCGACTTGCGTCATCTGGAAAAAGTGGTGCAGAACAAGATCAGCGAGATAGAACGGGATCTCGAAAAGCTTTAAGCCGGTCTGATGCAGCAAAGGCGCCCAGGGGCGCCTTTTTCATTGGGTCACACCATGCTGGCGCCGTCAGGAAAGCCCCCGCACATGTCCCGCCACCAAACGCAACCCAGCAAAAAGGGAGGCTTGCGCCTCCCTTTTCGGAACTCGGATATTGGAGCGACAATCAGTTGCTCTTCATCCAGATGTCCATTTCAGTTTTCAGGTTGTCGGACTTGGTGCCGAAGATGGCTTGTACACCGGAACCCGCCACCACCACACCGGCGGCCCCCAGCTTCTTCAGACCAGCCTGGTCAACCTTGGCCACATCCTTCACACCGACACGCAGACGGGTGATGCAGGCGTCCAGAGAGGCGATGTTCTCTTTGCCACCGAAGGCGGAGACCAGTGCAGCAGACATCTCGTCCTTGCTTTGACCGGCAGAGGACTCTTGGGCAGCTTCGTCTTCACGACCCGGGGTTTTCAGGTTCATGGCACGGATGACCACGGTGAAGACCACGTAGTAGATGACCGCGTAGACCAGACCCAGACCCACCAGCAGCAGCATGTTGTCGGCACGCGGAGATTGCACCACGAAGTCGATGAAGCCGTTGGAGAAGGTGTGACCGTGAACGACACCCAGCATGTTGGTCAGCACGTATGCCAGACCGGCCAGCAGGGCGTGGATGGCGTACAGAACCGGGGCCACGAACAGGAAGGAGAATTCGATAGGCTCAGTGATACCGGTCAGGAAGGAGGTCAGGGCAGCAGAAGCCATGATACCTACGATCTTGGCGCGGTTTTCCGGCTTGGCGGAGTGCGCAATGGCGAATGCAGCAGCAGGCAGACCGAACATCTTGAACAGGTAGCCACCCGCCAGCTGACCGAAGCCGTTGCCGGCAGCACGGGAAGCGTCATCAGCAGTCAGGAAACAGGTCATGATGCCGTGTACGGTTTCACCGGCGGCGTTGACGCAAGTACCAGCCTGATAGAAGAACGGCACGTTCCAGATGTGGTGCAGACCGAACGGGATCAGGGAGCGCTCAACCACGCCGTAGATACCGAAGGCCAGGACCGGGTTCTGGTTGGCAGCCCAGTCGGAGAAGGCACCGATGGCACCACCAATCGGCGGCCAGATGAAGGAGAGCACGACACCCAGACCGATGGAAACAAAACCGGTGATGATGGGCACGGCACGCTTGCCAGCGAAGAAGCCAAGGTACTCTGGCAGCTGGATCTTGTAGAAGCGGTTGAACGCCCAGGCAGCCACGCCACCGGCGAGGATACCACCCAGCACACCGGTATCGATCTTCTCGACACCCATCACAGGCGCCATCACGGTCAGGGTAGCGGTCATGATGCCGTAGCCGACGATGGCGGACAGGCCGGACACACCGTCGTTATTGGTGAAGCCAAGGGCGACGCCCACGGCGAACAGCAGAGCCATCTGGCCGAATACGGAACCACCGGCCTGCTCCATCAGTTGGGAGACGATTTCCGGCAACCAGCTGAAGTGGGCAGCCCCCACCCCCAGCAGAATACCTGCAACGGGCAAGACCGATACGGGCAGCATCAGCGCCTTACCGACCTTTTGCAGATTAGAGAAAGCATTTTTTAACATGTGTGCGCTCCTGAATGGATTTTTTTCCGACAACGACTCAGGGCAGTTTATTGATGACGATGTGCTTCATCCGTCACTGCGCCAAATGCGTTTTCCGGGTTGCTTATTTTGACCAGCAGAATATAACCCAGCGGGGGTGGAAATGCCTCTGTCGGAAACAAGGGAATAATAAATTTGGAGGAGAGATCACAAGATAATAAATAAGCAGAGAGGGGACTATCTTGAATATTATTTCGTATTGTTATAGCTTCGCCGCAAAAAGAAATAAACCACTTCAAAATAAATCACAAAGAAACCAAATAATACCCAACGATACTCACTGTAACTGAATGTAACTTATTGCGGATTTATATTATCCAGTCTACCGATTAAAAAGGCCTCCAACAAGGGAGGCCTCCAATAAATATCGATTTTAATAAACCGAGATATTTAGTTCTTCTGTGAACGTTTCACTGCATCAATAAAGACCGATTTCGCCTTGGTTGAACCGGCACGCTCGGCTTCAATCACGAGTTGCATCGCCTTGTCGATGTCACCGGCCTTCACTGCTTTCTCGATCTGGGCGTTGTAGAAGCTCTCGGTCTCGCTCAGCATGGCGGGAGCCGGTTTGCTCGGCGCTGCGGCAACGGCTGCCGTGGTAGCCGTCGCAGCCACCGCAGTGGTAGCAGGCTTGGCCTGGCTCATCGCCACCTTGTCGGCGTATTCAGGCTTGAACACGGCTTCCAGGCCTTGTCCCTTGGCCATGTCCGTGACCTTGATCTGTACCAGACCCCAGGGCGAATGGGGGATCACGGGGTCCTTGATATCCGGCTCGACCGTGCCGTTGGCACGGGCAAAGGCCTTGGCGGGGTGCAAGATGGTGGTGCTGCCCGCCGTCTCGTTGGCCGGCGCATAGACCACCATATAGGTTTCAGTGGCGGGATTGCCCGGCATGCTGCGGTCCACAAACACACGCCCCTCAATCCTGTCGTTGTCGAGCAGGTGGGCTGGTTGATAGGCAAAGACCGACTCACCCAGCACGCGAGTCACCTTGAACTGGGCATCCAGCATGATCACCTTGGGAACCAGGACCGTCTTGCTGACCTGGGAGGCCAGGGTGATGGCCAGATTGCCGGTATTGGCCGGCAGACGATAAGCGGCAAAATAGCTCATGCCCTCGTCAAACTGATAACTGGGCTGCTTGCCGTCGATGGCCAGCAGCGTCTCGCCTTCCGGCAGGGAGACATAATTGAATTCGTTGAACCCTGTGCAACAACTGGTTGCCTGGGAGAGCGCCTGCTTGGCCTGATCGGCATTACTCAGAATGGAGGCGTGCTCCTGCACGGGCACCACCATGCTACCGGAACAACCGGCCAGCAGCGCGGTAACCATGGCCGCGATAGACATCTTTACCAGTTTCATTCTTCTTATCTCCATAACCCGGTTGCCACATCATGCGAAACAAAACTGCCCCCATAAGGGGGCAGTGACTAACTTAACTGAAGATATTGCTTACCACCAGGCTTCTGCTTGTACGCCAACCTGATAGGTGTCTTTGGAGGTGTTGCCTTCAAACACTTCCTTGTCTTCATCATTCGCCAGATAGGAAGCGAATACACGGATTTCCGGACGGGCCCAGAAGCTGGAGCCGGCAGACCAGGCCTGAGCCAGGGTCAGCTTGTAGCCAGCATCCTTGTCATCGGCAGCGCCATTGTTATAGCTGGTCTTGTCCTTGAAGTAACCGCCTTCGAAGATGGTCTTGTTGAAGTCATCCCACTTGTACATCGGGCGAACTACGACAGACATGGTTTCGGTCTTGTCGTTGGTATCCCACATCTCGTTGCCTACCCCGTATACCAGCTGGTGACCCATCTCCCAGGAGTTGCCCATCGGGATGACGCCCCAGTTGATGATACGGTAGCCATCGGCACCGGCTTTGGCTTCGGCACCGTACCAGGAGCCATCACCGTAGTAGGCCATGGTCTTGGAGTAGCCTTCGGTACCGTACTGCAGTACGGTCTTGTTGAAGCCACCGAAGATGCCTTGGGTCAGTTCGGCGGTCAGCATGACGCCGTTCTTCATGTTGTCGTTCTTCAGATCTTTCTGGGCGTCGGTCTCATTGACCAGGGCATACATGGCGCCCACTTCCAGAGAGCCGTCCTGCCACAGCGGGATGCCGGCATAACGCACGTCCAGGGTGTTGACGTTCAGATCTTCGTTCTTCTGGTAAACCGGATCACCGTTGCCATCTACACCGGTCTGGGTGTACTGACCGAAGACATCACCCGCGCTGCGGTCGTTGCGGACCCAGGCCAGGGAGAGCTTGCCAGGACCAGCCTGGATGCCTTCGATACCGGCACCGGCACCGGAGATGTTCCAGTAGTAGAAGTCAGAGATGTGGATGTCGTGACGTTGGTAGTAACGCTTACCGGCCCACAGAGTGGCTTCCGGCGCGAAGCCCAGCAGCCCCTTGGCTTGCACGTTGAACTGACGCAGGGCGAAGTCGGAGTCGCCGTTGCACTGCTTGGCATCGAAGTTACAGACGGTGCCAGTACCTTCCCAGTCGTTGGAGCCGTTGGACGCCATGGCGAACATGGAGTCTACGTAGAAAGTCTTGCCATCTTTGTTGAAGACTTCCTGACCCAGCTGGACTTCGCCGTAGGTATCATTTTCGTTACCCAGACGACCAACCTTGTTGACGTTGTATTTGACCATGTCCCCGTCACCGGAAACACCGACACCTGAACGGAAGTAGCCGTGGAAATCAACGGCGAAGGCGGCTTGGGAAGCCAGGGCTGCGGTTACTGCTGCAGCGATCGGGAGCCACTTTGCTTTCATTTTCATTTTCCTTATTCCCGCTGAGAGGAGTGTGATCCTGATATTCAAGTTCTTATCACCGGAAAAACGTTTTGGTGATAACCGAGGTCGATTATATGTACCCAAATTCCCTGCAAACATGAGCTGATTCACAAAACGATGACAAATCGCACGCCGCTAACAACCACAGCAACAACAGCTCATTAAACTTAAGCTTGTTGGCCAAAGTCTCCAGTGGCGAGCAAAAACAAGAAAACAAACACCAAAGAAAGCGCTTTCAAATATTAATTCGCGACGAGAGTTAAGTGATAAATCCGTGTCGCAGTAGCAAAAACATGACTGAAATCGCTTTCAATGCGGAACTTTTAATTTTTCAATTTGTCGTGGGTGATGATGAATATGGCCAACCGGTTATCATCATTGGCGAGAAAAATAACCGGACGAAAGAGAGGATATATTTGGAGGCTGAGGCGTGACGCCCCAAAAATAAAACACCCCCGTCAGCACACTCACGGAGGTGAATTTATTCTCGGAGAGAAGGGTCTGGCTACAGTCTATTTTCCCAGGTTTTCAACCAGGCAAGCGCTGCCACTTCAGGCTCATCTTCTACCGTCGCATCGATTTCCAGGCGCACAACCAGTGGCTCGGCAGCCAGCTCCTGCAACAGAGCATCCAGCGTTCGCCCCGCTCCGCAGAAGTGTTCATAGCTGCTGTCTCCCATGGCGATGAGGGCATAGCGCCATCCCTTCATATAAGGAGCACGATCGGCCAGGGCACTGGCAAAGGGCTGCAAATTGGGCGGTATATCCCCCTGCCCCGTGGTGGCGGTCACGATGAGCAGAAAGCGGGAGGCATCGATGTCGGTCAGCGCCGCGTCATCGAAGATCTGGCAAACATGGCCATTGGCTTGCAGGTGGTCACAGAGGGTCTCGGCCACCAGCATGGCAGAACCGTAGACGGTGCCGACCAGGATATCGATCTCGGCCATCAGCGACTCCTCAGGGACAGATATTGGACCCGGCAAGACCGGGATGGGTAGGAAGAGCCCCCCTGAACAGGCGGGGGGCACGCGATTGCGCAGGCGATATCTCGTTGAGCCATAAGTCATTCCTCTGACGTACCTGGGCTACAGCATGCCACAGCCCGGTCAGAGGTAACAGATGGAAAGAGGCTCAGGCGCCGTAGTCTTGCTCGCTGGCAGGCCAGCCCAGACGGGCGAACAGACCCAGCACCTCGGGGCCCAGGGGCGCCTGGATCCGCATCGGCACCTTGAGCACCGGATGCTCGAAGCTCAGACGGTGCGCGATCAACAGCAGGCGGTCGCACCCGTAGTGCTCGCGAAAGAAGCGGTTGTGCCGGCCATCCCCGTGGGTGGTATCACCAACGATGGGGTGGAACAGGTGATCCAGATGGCGGCGCAGCTGGTGCTTGCGCCCCGTCTTGGGAAAGAGGCGGACCAGGCTGTAGCGACTGGTGGGATGCTTCTTGGAGACGGCGAAGGGCAGCTCGACCTGATGCAGACGACGAAACGCGGTCACAGCCTCCTGGGCGGGGCGATCCGGGTCGCTGAAGGCATCGGCAATCTTGTCCAGCTGCTCCTTGAGCGGATAGTCGATGAGCCCCTCTTCGGGGGCCCATCCCCGCACCAGTGCCAGGTACTCCTTGTGGACCTGACGGGCAGCAAAGGCCTCGGTCAGGGTGCGGGCCACGGCAGGATCGAGAGCAAACAGCAGCACACCCGAAGTGGGCCTGTCCAGTCGGTGCACGGGGTAGACATGACGACCCCCGATCAGATCCCGGGTCATCTGCATGGCGAAACGGGTCTCGGCCTTGTCGAGCCAACTGCGGTGCACCAGGAGACCGGACGGTTTGTTCACCGCCACCAGCCAGTCATCCTGATAGAGCAGAGTCGGCTGCAAGGCATCCGCTGTCCGGGTCTGCTCGTCCATCATTGTTCGACCACTTTGCCGGAGAGCAGCAGATCGAAACGGGCGATCAGACGAAGCAGGGCCTCGACCTCCGCCAGCTCCTCTTTATAGACCTCACTCGCCATGGGATAGAGGGAGACGCTGGTCGGCAGCGGCGCCTGCAGCAGCACCAGCTGCTCCATGCGCGGGATCAGCACGAACTGCAGCCACTGATCGAAACTCAGGGTATCGACACAGAACGGCAGCTCGCTTGCCAGCGCCTCGCTCCCCGGATGGTCGGCTTGCCAGCGTTCCAGACGTTGCAACTCGGCAGTCAGCTCTCCCAGCAGACCGGCAACCAGCAGATATTGATTCATCTCGCTCACTTCCTCATCGCGGGCCCGGTCTGCGACGGGGCCCCACTCAATACGGCCATCAAAAAGGGGCGCTACTATACACCGACCCCGCAATGGCTGCCATGTTGCCGTCACCTTCATACCCTGCATCACCGCCTCTGGCTATCTGGTGCAGCCCCCTTATAATCGCCCGCATTATCTTCAAGCGGGATCTCTTCATGTCTTCCATCAACACCCTGACCGAGTTTCTGACCCAGGCCGATACCCAGTTTCAGCTGTTCGATCTGGGCCGCCAGGTGCGCCCGCTCCCCAGCGACCTCTTCGTGCGCATCGAGCAGCAGCAGGAGCCCTACCCCTGGCCGTTGCAGCAGCACGCCTGGCTCGGCGTGCACTTCTTCCAGCCCACCGAATCCAGGCACTACCTCTGGTTCCTCAAGTTCGCCCTCGATGAGCGCGGCCTGCTCATCTCCAGCGGCCCCAAGCATTTCATGGATCAGGTGGTAGAGACTCTGGGCTACAAGCTCACCGGTGAACTGGACGAAGAGAAGGCCCAGCGTCTGGCGGACAACCCCTACACCTTCCGTCCGGCCGAGGCCAAGATGGCCAGTGTGCACGCCAAGCTGGCCCGCCAGCTGGAACAAGCCCCTTCCGCTTACTACGAGGCCCTCTGCCACTATCTGGCGGCGCCGGGGGAAGAGGGGTGGCAGGCCCTGGGACTGCAAGGGTTTGCAGATCTCGCTGAGCGGCTGCAGGTTGAACGCAACCTGGCACTGGTCTGCAAGGCCTTGCCCATGCTGCCGCAGGCCCCTCTTTACGCCCTGTGCCAGAGCCTGGAGAACGCCCCCCTGCCTCCTGCCCTGCAAGGCGCATTGCTGGAGCGCATCGGCAAGGAGCAGGAGTGCGCCGAGCCTGACCCCGAAACCCTGGCCTATCTGTGCCGGGCACTGGCCTCCTGCCCGGGCAACGGACTGCGCACCAACAAGCTGCTGACCCTGCTGCAAACCCGGCCAAGTCCCTCCCTGCTCCTCGCCATCGCTGGCCGCCTCTGGCCCGATCTGAAACACCCCGAACTGCTCGGCCTGTTTCTGGAGCAGCTCGCCCTGCAACCCACCCAGTTCTTCAACCAGGTATTTGCCGAGCTCGTCACGCTACCGGCCTTGCGCAATGATATGCTGGCAAAACTGCGTGACCCCGAACGCAGCGAGGCCCTGGGTCTGGCCATCGGTCGCCTGTTCGCTGCCACCTAGGCCCGGCACGACGGCCCTGTTGCCTGGGGTGAACAGGGCCCCACACACATCACAGAAGGAACCCGCTGATGGGAGAAATGCTTGGGATCTTGCTGCTCGGCCTCGTTGGCTGGGCCTTCTGGCAACAGCGCCGCCAGGCGGAGCTGGCCTGGCAATACATGCGCCGCTACTGCCAGCACCATGACCTGCAACTGCTGTCGCTGGCGCGGACACACCGCGCCCTGGGGCACAAGCCCCTGCGCCTGCTCACCTACTACCAGTTCGAGTTCTCCAGCGACGGAGAGAGCCATTATCAGGGACAGCTCTGCATGCAGGGGCTGCATGTCGCCGGTGTCGAGCTGCCACCCCATCGTCTCCCCTCCTAGATTTGAGAGCACGGGGGCTGGCTATACTCTTCCACAGCCCCCTTCCAAGGAGTACCAACATGGAATTGCTCACCCATGACATGGCCGCCCTGTTTGCCCAGCTGGGGCTGGCCAGTGACGACATCAGCCAGCAGCGTTTTATCCGCGACCATCCCATCGATCGCCATACCCAGTTGCCCGACGCGCCGTTCTGGACTCCTTCCCAGGCAGGCTTTCTGCGCGATGCCCTCAGCCACGACGCCGACTGGGCGGAAGCCATCGACCAGCTGGATGTGATGCTGCGCCAGGGGACCTGATCCCCGCACTCCCGGCGGCCAGCGTTGGGTAGACGCGGAGCCGCCAATCCCCTCCCTCTCGCCACCCACGCCCTTCGCTCCGCTTTCCTGATGGACAGGCTTTGATTAAGCTCTGTGCCACTATCCACCCGCAGCAAGACGGCCGTGCAGGAGCCAAGATGTCAGCCCAAGAGATCATCCAGATAGCCAACGAACTCAGTGCCAGGGGGATCACCCCCTCTACCGCCATGGTCAAGGCCCGCCTCAGCCATCCCGTGCCCATGGCCGAGCTGCTCAAGGTGTTGAGCCAGTGGAAGCAACAACCCCAGCCCGCGGCGACAGCGCCCGCCCCCGCCAGTGCCCCCGAGGCGTCCCCCTTGGCCACGGAAAGCGTCACTCTTCAGCAACTGAGTGAACAGCTCGCCCGGCTGGAGCAGAAGGTCGATCGCCTCACCGCTCTGCTGCTCAACCAGAAGCCGGATTGACCCGTCGCCATGCATATCCTCGAACTCACCTTTGAGTGCTACCGCGATACGTCCCTCGGGGAGGCCGAACGGGCCATCGTCCACTACCTCGACATGCTGCGCTATCAGGGTCAGATCCTGGGGCGGGAGTTTCCCACCAGCATGCACGAAGGCTATTTCGTCAGCCGGGTGGTCTGCCCGGAGCAGGACAGCCTGCACCCTGACAACCAGAGCGAACTGGTCGCCCTTGCCGAGCAAGGTCTGCACCAGGCGGGCCTGCTCGCCCCCAAACTCCACCTGCAAGGGGCGGATCTGCTCTCGGATAGCACGGACCCGTGCGCAGAGCAGGGAGAGCGTCCCAGCTGGATGCTGCTCTACACCAGCTTCCTGCACAGTTGCTCTCCCCTGCGCTGTGGCGATCACTTCGCCCCCATCCCGCTCTATCGGCTGCCCGCCGTCGCCAACGGTGACCACAAGCAGATCATCAAGTGGCAGGAAGATTGGGAAGCCTGCGATCAGTTGCAGATGAACGGCTCCATCGCCGAACACGCCGCCCTGCACGAAATCGGCGAGGTGGGCAGCCGCCTTCATCGCCGGGGCAGCGATCTCGCCAGACGGCTGGAGGTCCTGAGCGGCATTCCCACCTATTACTATCTCTACCGGGTAGGTGGCCTGAGCGCTACCGAAGAGCGGGCTCGCCCCTGCCCTGGCTGTGGTGGCCCATGGGCGCTGGCCGCCCCCCTGCACGAGATCTTCGACTTCAGGTGCGAGCCTTGCAGGCTGGTCTCCAACCTCTCCTGGGACTTCAAGGAGTAGGTGCCCACCGCGCACAATGGCGCATTAAAAAGAGAGGGCCTTGCCAGGTGGCAAGGCCCTCTCTTTTGGGGCATCACTGGGGCAAGGTTTCCAGTCGCGCCAGAAAGGCCGGCAACGAGGGAGCCAGCGTCAGGCGCCGTCCGGTGTCCAGCCACTCCAGCCACACCTGGCCGCTCTCGTTATCGAGGGAGACCAGCGTCATCTCGTTGCGGGTCGTGGCAATGAAGAGTGAAGGGGATCGCTTCAACTTGCGCAGCATCAGCAGGTGGCCGATGAGGTTCTCCTTGAGCAGATCCAGATCGGCGTCGTTCCACGGCAGGATGAGTTCGATGCGCAGCCCCTTGAAAGAGCAGGGCAGAGGGCGGCTGAACCAGTGACCAAACAGGGCGATGGCGCTGGGATGCAGGGTCAGCTCCAGGGCGTTCGCCATGGCCGTGAAGTCGGCTGCCTGCTCCCGCTGGAACGGACGCCAGGCTACCCGACCCTCCCTGGGTTCATCCAGCTCGCAAGGAGAGCGCCAGTCGGCCTCCCAGTCGCACAGGGGCAGCCCCCGCCTTCCTTCGCCATCGCGCTGCCAGCGTAAAAAGAACTGCTCCAGGGCAGACAGGACTTGATCCGACATCGATATTCCCCACAATAGCGGCCTCTGATGGCCGCAAGTACCTGATCGAAAAATCGGGCCATTGCACCATCAAACCCCTTATCAGACAAGCGTGAGCAAACCAGCATGAGCAAACAAGAGAGATACGCCGGCGCCAGTGCGCTGCAAGGCCTGAGCCTGGGGCAGCAGTCCGCCTACATCAGCCAGTACACCCCGAGTCTGCTGCAGCCCGTGCCACGCAGCCTGAACCGCGACGATCTTGGCCTGAGAGGTGAACTGCCGTTCCAGGGGTGCGACGTCTGGACCCTGTATGAACTCTCCTGGCTCAATGCCAAAGGCAAGCCCGTGGTTGCCATCGGGGAGGTCTTTGTGCCGGCCACCAGCCCGAATCTCATCGAGTCCAAGTCGTTCAAGCTTTACCTGAACTCCTTCAACCAGACCCGCTGCGACTCCCTGGAGGCGGTGCAGGCGCTGCTGGTTCAGGACCTGAGTGGCTGCGCTGGTGCCCCGGTGAGCGTCACCCTCTTCACCCTCGACCAGGCCCCCCACCAGATAGCCCAGCTGCCCGGTGAGTGCATCGACAGCCTGGATATCGAGGTGGACGGCTACGAGTTTGACGAAACCCTGCTGCAAGGGGCCGCCGGTCGCGAGATCGTGGAGGAGACCCTGCACAGCCACCTGCTCAAGTCCAACTGCCTGGTGACCAGCCAGCCGGACTGGGGATCCGTGGTGATCCACTATCGCGGCCCGCGCCTCGACCGGGAGAAGCTGTTGCGCTACCTCATCTCGTTCCGCCAGCACAACGAGTTCCACGAGCAGTGCATCGAGCGCATCTTTACCGATCTCAAGCACTTCTGCGCCCCGGAACAACTGACCGTCCATGCCCGTTACACCCGCCGCGGCGGCCTGGACATCAACCCCTTCCGCAGCGACTGGGAGCCGGTTCCGGCGAACCTGCGCCTCATTCGCCAGTAATCACCGGCGCCGCCATCCTGCGGGCTGCGGCCCGCTGCGCATCACCTCAGTAAACTCTGGACGGGCGGGGGTGGGCTTGGATAACATGCCTGCACCTCCGTGCCGTTCTTAATCCAATGAATCAACTGTTTTTTCTGGCAATGATGATGTCCTCCCTGTCGGCTCCTGATCTGGATCTGGCCAAGGAGCAGTTGTCCATCGACCTGCAGCAGGCCCAGACCCTGGTGCTGACCGATCCCGCCAGATGTGCCCAGATTGCCACCTCCTTCCTCGAACGCACGGCCAACAATCCCAAGCAGATCATCAGCAACCGTCAGGAGTACGGCTATCGCGAGCCGATGCTGAACTACGGTACCGCCACCCAGACCACGGGCGCCTATCTGCTCAAGGGGGAGTGTCTGCAGCAGCTAGGGCAGTTCGCCCCGGCACAGGAGTCCTTTGAGCAGGGCATCGCCATGGCCGAGAAAGAGCAGCAGTTCGAGCTGCAGGCCCATGGGCTCTATCTGCTGGTTCGAAGCCGCAACCTGCAACAGCATACCCATGGCGCCGCGGCCCCCCTGCTCGACAAACTCGACAAACTGCTGGCCAATCCCGACCTCAAGGAGAGCCAGTTGCAGGTCTACAGCCGCTTGCTGCGCGTCAACGCCAGCATAGAGGAGCGGCAATTCGATCTCGCCAAACAGCAGCTGGCCGAGACCCGCAAATGGGCGGATCACGCCAAACAGCCTCTGGCCAGGGCCTGGACCAGCGCCGTGGGCGGGGATCTCTATCAGGCTCTGGGTCAGCCCCAGCTTGCACTGGGGGAGTACATCGAAGCACAACAGCAAGCCAAGCCCCTGCAGGATCCCCTCTTCCTCGGCCTGCTCTCGAACCAGATGGTCAGCCTCTATCAGGAAGAGCAGGAGCCACAAAAAGCGCTGCAATACGCCAGCGAGGCGGCCAACTATTTTCATGCTCTCGGCAATCCTTCCATGCTGAGCGACGCCCTGATCGTGCTCGCCCGCCTCAACCGCGATCAGGGCGAGATGAACATGGCGCTGGTCTATTT
This sequence comes from Aeromonas sp. R6-1, assembly GCF_040908165.1. Taxonomy (NCBI): domain Bacteria; kingdom Pseudomonadati; phylum Pseudomonadota; class Gammaproteobacteria; order Aeromonadales; family Aeromonadaceae; genus Aeromonas; species Aeromonas sp. R6-1. The sequence goes on along the minus strand of NZ_JBFODF010000053.1, from coordinate 32,046 downwards.
CTTCAATGCCCTCGACCTGCTGGATGAGAGCAGCAACCGTACCCGCATCGCCCATCTCAAGTTCGAGATAGGCAAGACCTACCTGCAGACCGGCAACCTCAACCTGGCGCGAAACTACCTGAACGCCGCACGCCAGTCCCATGAGCTGGGGGATGACAAGGAGTCGCTCATCGACACCCTGCTGTTGCTGGGAGAGCTGCACCTCAAGCAGCAGGAGGCGGGCATCGCCATCCTGCAGTTGGAGAACGCTCTCACCCTGGCCAACCGGATTGGGGACATCCGGCGCCAATTCGAGATCTTCCGCCTGCTCTCCGTCGCCTATGAGCAGAAGGGTTACCTCCAGCAGGCCCTGGAGAGCTACAAGAATTACCACCAGCGCAGCGAACTGGTTCGCCAGCAGCAGCTAGCGCTGGAGCAGGAGGCGGTGCGCGACAACTACGCCCAGGTGGAGCGAGTGCAACAGGTCAAGGAGCTGGAACAGCAACTCGACGCCAGCCAGCACCAGCAGGAGCGATACCTCTGGACCAGCGTCAGCACCGGGCTGCTGCTGGCACTCTTCATCTATCTGTTCTTCACCCTCTGGCTGAAACTGCGGGTCGCGCGCCTTCATGCCAAACAGCTGGGAGAAGCCCTGCTGGTAGAGCCGCGCAGCGGCCTGGCCAACTGGCAGCGACTGATGAGTCGCTGGCCGCGGGAGATGGCCAAGCGCCAGCAAAAATCCGAGCGCTGGTACCTGAGCGAACGCCCCACCAGCGAATTTGACGACAAGCTGCACTACCTGCTGTTCCGGGTTCCCTTCCTGATCAACAGCCTGGAGCAGCACGGCTATCAGGTCAGCCGCGAGATAGAGCAGGCCTTCGGCCGCTACGTCAACGAACTGACCCCGCAGGATGGCCGCATCTACGACCTGCGCGAAGGCCACCTGCTCTATGTGGTGCCCCAGCGCCACGTGGCCCAGTTGCATCAGCTGGCCCAGACCCTGCTCGACACCCTGGCAGCCTTCCCCTGCGAGCACCCGCTGGACAGGCGCATCAGCCTCGGCATCGTCAGTCATCCCTTCCTGCCCAAGGCGGCCATGGCCCTCGATCACCACGGCCTGTTCGATCTCTGCTACCTGGCCCTCTCGGGTGCCATTCAGCTCAGCGAAAAATGCCAGCAGAGCGTCTGGCTTGAGCTGGCTGCCATCGATTGCCAGCAGGCCGCATTTTTTAACGGAGATGTGTGGCAATGCTGCTTGATGGCAATTGACAAGGGACTGGTAAAAGTAAATTCTTCTCATGAAAAGCAATGGGTTAACTGGCTTGCGCTTTCACGGACGAAGGTTGCGGACAATCCGTGACAAAAAGGTACTCAACGGGGTCTTTGATTGGCTTTCTGTTGCTGGACGAAACAAAAACGATAATGACAACAGGGCGACCTGAAGAATGAATGATATGGCTGCCGTAACAGGACAACTGGCAAGACTCAGGGAATCCCTCCAGCAGAAACAGCAGGAGCTTGACGGCATGGCGAGCTTCTCCGATGCCGAACGCACCCGCAGTATCCAGTTCATCGGCAAGCTGATGCAAGCCTGTCGCGGCCACGATCGCGAGCTCGACAACCGGCTCGCCAAGCTCAAGCAGAAACTTGAAGGCAACCCTCCGCTCACCTCCATCGATGCCGATCTGATCGCCATCGAGAAGCTGTTGCAGCAGCACAGCCACACCATGGAAGAGTCCATCAGCCTGACCCGGGCAGCCATTGATCTCGGCAGCAAACAGCTCAAAACCATCAAAGGGTTTCCGGAAGATACCCGCCGCGCCCTCAAGGAGTTTCTCGCCAGCCCGGAGAGTTACGGCATCGGCGATCACCAGAAGAAGGTGATCCGGCTGCTGGAGTTCTACCAGCAGGCGATCAAGATCCAGCTGCTGCCGCGCAAGCCGCTGATCCCCCCTTCGGCGGAGATCCCCACCGAGCTCTCCAGCCCGGCCCCTACCGACTCCTTTGACGTCAAGGCACATGCCCAGATTTCAGACGAGTTGCAGCGTCTCATCACCGAGCTCGACTTTGCCGGCGCCGTGGGCGAGAGCCTCGCAGACATCCGCCGCCAGTTGCTCGGGGGCATCACCCCTGCCCTGCTGGCCGAAGTCTGCCTGCAGATCATCGAACTCATCATCGAGGGTACCCGGGAAGAGCGCAAAGCCTCCCAGGCGTTTCTCAGCACCCTGAACGAGAGTCTCTCCTCGGTCCATTACAGCTTTACCGAATCCCTGGATGAAGGGCGGGCGCTGCAAAATGCCGCCCATCTCAGCGGACAGGCGCTGGAGCGGGAACTCGCCGCCATCGATCGCGCCATGGCAGCCCATGACTCGCCACAAATACTCAGGGGCGCCATTTCTGGGCATCTGGACACCATCCGCCGGCTGCAGCAGGAGCGGGAGGAGATGGCCAACCGCGAGCGCCACCTGCTCACCCACCTCTCCAACATGGAAGCCAAGCTCAGGTTGATGAAGGACGAGACCGCCGAGTACAAGAAGCGGCTCACCATCCAGAAACACAAGCTCTTCCTCGACAGCCTGACCCAGGTACACAACCGGGCGGCCCTGGACGAGCGGCTCGAGCTCGAATACAAACGCTGGTTACGCTATGGCACCCCCCTGTGCCTGGCCATCATCGACATCGACCACTTCAAGCACATCAATGACAACTACGGCCACATGGCCGGCGACAAGGCATTGAAGGTGGTTGCCAAGGCCCTGCAGAACGCCTTGCGCGACACCGACTTCATCGCCCGCTTTGGCGGTGAGGAGTTCGTGGTCCTGCTGCCGAACATCAATCCGGACAAGTACCAGAAGCCGCTGGAGAACCTGCGTCAGACCATCAAGAGCATCCCGTTCCGCTTTCGCGATGCCAGGGTCGAGATCACCATCTCCATCGGTGCCACCCTGTTTCGGACCGGCGACCATACCACGGATGCGTTCGAGCGCGCCGACAAGGCGCTCTACAGTTCCAAGCACTCCGGCCGGGATCAGGTCAATCTCGCCTGAATCCGCTTTGAGGGGCGGCTAAAAAAGCGGCAAACGCACAGTCCCCCTATTCCCCTGCCCACCCCCTTGCCTCTACTATCGAACCCGAGGGATGCCAAAGCATCCCGTTTTCTCCCCAGGGAAAGCACAACGATAACAAGCGAGTGAAAGGGGAAATTATGATTACACACATCAATCCCGTGGGCAGCATGGACCTGCTGTCCCAGCTCGAGGTGGATCGCCTCAAGCAGACGGCCTCCAGCGATATCTATCAACTGTTTCGCAACTGCTCGCTGGCGGTCCTCAACTCCGGCAGCCATACCGACAGTTCCAAAGAGATACTGGAACGTTTCAAATCCTTCGATATTCACGTGATCCGGCGCGAGCGCGGGGTCAAGCTCGAGCTGTTCAACGCCCCCGAGCACGCCTTCGTCGACGGCGAGATCATCCGCGGCATCCAGGAGCACCTGTTCTCCGTGCTGCGGGACATTCTCTATGTGTCGACCCAGCTCGAGTCCAATCGTCTGGTCAACCTGACCAGCTCCACCCATATCTCCAACGTGGTGTTCGCCATCCTGCGCAACGCCAAGGCGATCCTGCCCGGCGCCGATCCCAACCTGGTGGTCTGCTGGGGCGGCCACTCCATCAACGAGGTGGAATACCAGTACACCCGGGCAGTGGGTAGCGAGCTGGGTCTGCGCGAGCTCAACATCTGTACCGGTTGCGGTCCGGGTGCCATGGAGGGCCCCATGAAGGGGGCCGCCGTCGGCCACGCCAAGCAGCGGGTGCGCAACGGCCGTTACATCGGTCTCACCGAGCCTTCCATCATCGCCGCCGAACCGCCGAACCCCATCGTCAACGAGCTGGTGATCCTGCCGGACATCGAGAAGCGGCTGGAAGCCTTCGTGCGTCTGGGTCACGGCATCATCATCTTCCCGGGCGGGGTCGGCACTGCCGAGGAGCTGCTCTACCTGCTCGGCATCATGATGCACCCGGCCAACGATCGCCAACCCATCCCCATCGTGCTGACCGGCCCGAAAGAGAGCGCCGACTACTTCCGCGCCATCGACGACTTCGTCAAGGCAACCCTGGGGGAAGCCGCCACCAGTCTCTACCGGATCATCATCGGCGATGCGCCCGAGGTGGCCCGCGTGATGAAGGAGGCGATGCCGAAGATCCGCGAATACCGCAAGTCGGTGGGAGATGCCTACTCCTTCAACTGGTCCCTGCGGATCGAGCCCGAGTTCCAGCTGCCGTTCGAGCCGGATCACGCCAGCATGGCCAGCCTGGATCTGCATCGCAACCAGCCGCCCCAGCTGCTGGCAGCCAACCTGCGCCGCGCCTTCTCCGGCATCGTCGCAGGCAACGTCAAGGAAGGGGGCATCAGGGCCATCGAGAAGAAGGGTCCCTTCAAGCTGCACGGCGACAAGGAGCTGATGCACCTGATGGACAGGTTGCTGGAAAGCTTCGTCAAGCAGCAGCGCATGAAGCTGCCGGGCAGCCAGTACGTTCCCTGCTACGAGATAGTCAAATAGTCGGGACATCACAATGCACCGCACCGGAGGGGCCCATGGGCCCCTCTTTCATTGACTGGTCTTCTACGGGGTTAGCAGGAGACGCCACCATTGTTACAATGGCCTCCCCCGACGCCCGGAGTGCCCCATGCCACACCTGCTCATCATCGATGCCCTCAACCTCATCCGCCGACTGCACGCGGTGCAGAGCCAGCAGGGACTGACCCCGGCCCAGGCCCTGCTCGCCACCCGTGCCAACCTCATCAACACCTGCAAGAAGCTCCTGGCGGCCAGCGAGCCGACCCACGCCATCGCGGTCTTTGACGGTGAGATCCACAGCTGGCGCAAGACGCTCTATCCCCCCTACAAGGAGGGCCGCACCCCCATGCCGGATGAGCTGAGAGAAGGGCTTGCCGACCTGCAGGACGCCTTCTGGGAGTGCGGTGTGGATGCCCTGCTCTCCCAGACCGACGAGGCGGACGATCTCATCGCCACCCTGGCAAGCGGCATTGCCCAGCACGGCGCCAGCGCCACCATCATCTCCACCGACAAGGGGTTCTGCCAGCTCATCTGCCCGCAGATCCGGGTGCGGGATTACTTCAACAAACGCTGGCTGGATGCCGCCTTCGTCCAGCAGCAGTACGGCGTTACACCGACCCAGCTTGTGGACTTCTGGGCCCTGACCGGTATCGGCGGCTCCAACATCAAGGGGGTGCCCGGCATCGGCCCCAAGACCGCCACCCAGTTGCTGCAGCAATACGGGGACCTGGCTGCCATGCTGGAGGCCTGTGAGCGGGAGGAGGCCACCAGACCCCTGCTCAAGCTGCGCCAGCACCGGGAAGAGGCCCTGCTGGCCCAACGCCTGGTCCGGCTGCAGCACGATATCCCGCTCGGATTCAACCTGCGGGAGATCCGCTACCCTCCCATCCCTGATGCCGGGGCGTGATCCCCAGCACACCATTTCCCAAGACAGGCCGTACCTGTTGACATAAATGGGTAAAATGTAAAGAAACATGGAGGATGTGGTGCAAAAATGGTATAAAGCCGACGAATCCTCCCCCTCTGTTCCCTAGAAGTGGATACGCCTCATGTCAAAAAGAAAGATTACCGTCATCCCGGGCGACGGCATCGGCCCCAGCATCATCGAATCCGCCATCCAGATCCTGACCCACGCGGGTTGTGACTTCGACTACGAATACGCAGACGCCGGTCTGGTAGCCCTGGAAAAACATGGCGAGCTGCTGCCCCAGGCCACCCTCGATCTGATCGAGAAGAACAAGGTCAGCCTGAAAGGCCCGCTCACCACTCCGGTCGGCGGCGGCTTTACCTCCATCAACGTCTCCCTGCGCAAGAAGTTCAATCTCTACGCCAACGTGCGCCCCGTCCTCTCCTTCAAGGGCACCAAGAGCCGTTACGACAACATCGACATCATCACGGTGCGCGAGAACACCGAAGGCATGTACTCCGGTGCCGGCCAGAAGCGCAGCGATGACAACCAGAGCGCCGAGGCGATGAGCATCATCACCCGGGAAGGGGCCGAGCGCATCGTCACCTTCGCCTTCGAGCTGGCGCGCCAGGAAGGACGCAAGAAGGTCACCATCATCCACAAGGCCAACATCCTCAAGTCCACCTCCGGCCTGTTCCTGGAAGTGGCCCGTCAGGTCGCGGCCCGCTACCCGGACATCCAGAACGAGGAGATGATCGTCGACGCCGCCTGCATGAACCTGGTGATGTACCCGGAGCGCTTCGATGTGATGGTCACCACCAACCTGTTCGGCGACATTCTCTCGGATCTCTGTGCCGGTCTGGTGGGGGGGCTGGGCATGGCGCCGGGCGCCAACATCGGTGAAGGGGCCGCCATCTTCGAAGCGGTACACGGCTCTGCGCCGGACATCGCCGGCAAGAACATCGCCAACCCCACCTCGGTGATCCTCGCCTCCATCCAGATGCTGGAATATCTCGGCATGCAGGACAAGGCGGAGCGCATTCGCGAGGCCGTGCGGGCGACCATCGAGTCCGGTGATCGGGTGACCCGTGACCTGGGGGGCACAGCGTCCACCAGCGAATTCACCCAGGCCATCATCGACCGTCTATAAATGGAATCCAACCATATGATTTTAAAAGGGAGCTTCGGCTCCCTTTGTTTTATGCCAACGCCTCCCTACCTCCCTCGCCAGATGAATACTATGTTGATATGAGGGATAAGGAGATCCACCATGCGTGCTACTTTCATCTTGCTGATTGTCAGCAGCAGTGCCCCGGCATTAGACAGGCCAGTCGACAATGCCTGGTTGACGCCGCCTCCCCAGCACGAGGCGCCAGCCAAGCAGACCTGGCAATCCACCCTGGATACCAACGATCTGCTCAAACAGCCCAAGCCGCTCTCTCTGGGGGTGGATATCACCACCGACAGCAACGGCAATCGGCAGGTCACCCCCTATCAGAAGCTGAACCTCACGGCAGAGAAGAGCGTCAGCCTCTCCTTCGAAAAGCAAAAGCCCAAGATCAAGTTCAACGCTGGCGGCATCAACACCTCGGTCAAGCTTCGCGGGGATGGCGTCAAGATGCAGTTCAACCCCAGTGACAAGACCATTCCCCTGCAAATTGAGCTGAAGATCACCGACGATGAGTCCATGATGCGTCTGGACTACCGATTCTGATGACCCAGACACAAAAAAACCGGACGTCGCCGTCCGGTTTTTTCATGCCCTGTTCCCGATGCTGCTTCAGGACTTGGGTGCCAGCTTGGAGACCCAGAACTTGTTGTAGACGTGCACCGTGATCTCTTCGCGATCGTGATAGAGCTGTTTGGCCTGAATGATGAAGCCGCCGTCGATCTCCGCCAGCAGTCCGCGCAGCACCTCGATGTTGTGCACCGCCTCGGCGTAGCGCTTCTTCATCGGCAGCTTGAGGTTGAACATGGCTTCCTGACAGTCGTTCTCCCTGAACCAGTCGGCCACCATGTGGGTCACTCGCGCCGGCTTGTCCACCATGTCGCACACCAGCCAGTAGGTATTCTTCTTGCTCGGCCGCCACACGAAACCATCGTCACGGATATGCTTCACCTGACCTGTGTCCATCAGGGATTGGGCCATCATGCCGTTGTCCACCGCCGTCACCATCATGCCGCGACGCACCAGCTGATAGGTCCAGCCACCCGGGCAGGCGCCAAGATCCACGGCCTTCAGGCCGGAGCACAGGCGCAAGTCCCACTCTTCCTTCGGCACGAAGACGTAGAACGCCTCTTCCAGCTTGAGGCTGGAGCGGCTCGGGGCATCGGCCGGGAAGCGCAGGCGCGGGATCCCCATGTGGAAGGCGGAGTTGTTGAAGGAGTAGGAGTACCCCAGCATCAGGTGGTCATTGGCCAGGAAGAAGGCGTGGAACACGGGACGGTTCGGGGTCTCCTTCTTGGTCAGGATCTCGTTGCTGCGCAGCGCCTGGCGAAGCGGCACGGTGAACTTGCGGCAGAAGGCGGAGAGCTCCTTCGCCTCGTTGGTGTCGGCCGTCTCCACCCGCAGATCCCCGCAGATGGCGTAGCCACTCGCCGCCTCCAGGATGGGAGAGACCCGATCGCTTATTTCCAGATCTTTCAGCTCGTGGGTCACCACCAGCATCTGGCGAATGAAGATGAGCTCGCGGAACGGCAGCTTGCGCGCCAGCAGATCGGCCTGCTCCTCGTCATACAACTCGAAGATCACATAGCCGCTGTCGTCCTTGACCCGGGCAAAGCCGTAGCACTGCATGTTGCCGGCACGCTCGGTGATCTCTGCCGCCGCCTCTTTCTCAAAACCCGGGCGGCAATAAAGCAGCAGATTATTCATTCTTTCCTCCAAGACGACAGCCGGCCCACATCAGAGCCGCCCATCCCAACATAAAACAGAGGCCACCGGCCGGGGTGATGAGCCCCAGCCCCTTGCTGCCAAGCAGCACCATGGCGTAAATACTGCCGGAGAATCCCAGGATCCCCAGCACAAAGACGGCGCCCGCGAAGGTGATCACCTTGCCGCGCACGCCGCACAACCCCAGCACCAGTAGGGCCAGGGCGTGGAAAAACTGGTATTGCACGGCGGTGTTGAACGCCGCCAGCAACGAAGGAGCGATGCCGGTCGCCGCCAGCCCGTGAGCGCCGTAGGCCCCGAGCATGGTGGCCGTCAGGCCGAAGAAGCCCGCCAGCACCAGCCAATGTCGTTGGATCTGCATCTTCTCTCCTTGCACGCTTCTTCTCTCGACCCGCTCGAGATGGTCAGGAGCGGCCCACCGCCGCGATAAAACCCTTGATCCGCTCCGCGGCCAGGCGCAGGTTCTCCTGCTCGCTCATGCCGCTCGCCTTTCTCGGTTTGAAACCATGATCCCCGTCGGTTAGCCAGTGGACCGATACGGCGGGTGAGAAGGGGAAATTGGCCAGCTCGGCGCGGGAACCGAAGGTATCGCGCTCCCCCTGCAGCAGCAGTGTGGGCGTCGTGATCTGCTTGAGCACCTCGCCCCGCCATGCGTCGGGCTTGGCCGGGGGGTGGAAAGGATACCCGAGAACGATCAATCCTGCAGCATCCATCTCGTCGCCCCCCTCGCAAAACAGCTCGGCCGCCATCCTCCCCCCCATGGACTTGCCCGCCAGAAACAGCCGGGGATGGGCAAACTGACGCACCATCTCGCGCCAGTGAGCCAGCAGCACGGGTTGTCTGTCCGGCGGCCTGCGCTTGCCGTCCTGAGCTCGTTTGGTCATATAGGGGAAGTTGAAGCGCACCACCTCGATATCCGGCCCCGCCAGCAGTCGCGACAACTCGGCCAAGAAGCTGTGCTCCATGCCCGCCCCCGCGCCGTGGGCCAGCAGAATGCGAACGGGGGCGTCACTCGCCCCCTCTCTTGTCAGGTCAGTCACCAGGTCAACTCCTCAGGCATCGGCAAGGCGGGCACGCCTGCGGGCCTCTTCCTGCTCCACCAGTTCCAGCATCCAGTCACGGAAGGCCACTATCTTGCCCTGATCGGACTGCTGCTCCTGACACACCAGATAGAAAGCGTTCTTGCTCACCAGCACCTGCTCGAACGGGCAGATGAGACGACCCGCCTCTATCTCCGGCTGGGCCAGCACGCTGTGGCCGAGCGCCACCCCCTGACCGTGGATCGCCGCCTGGATCACCATGGTGGAGTGGCTGAAGATGGGCCCCTGATTGACATTGGGGGCATCGATGTCGAGCTGGCGGAACCAGGCCTTCCAGTCGCGCCGGGAGGTGTCGTGCAGCAGGGTGTGACGGGTCAGATCGTCCGGGGTGCGCAGCGGCTTGGGGCCGGTCAGCAACAGGGGCGAGCAGACCGGGATCAGGTACTCGGTGTGCAGCTTGTCCGAACGAAGACCCGGCCAGTTGCCGCGGCCGTAGTAGATGGCCACGTCCACATCGTCGGTCAGCGACCCCTCGTCCATGTCCACCGCCTTGATCCGCACATCGATGTCCGGGTGGCGTTCGCTGAACTTGACCAGGCGGGGCACCAGCCACTGGATGGCGAAGCTCGGCTGCAGGGAGACGGTGAGCGCCCCCTTGGCGCTGCGGGCCAGCAGCTTGTCGGTCGCCTCGGAGATGGAGGCAAAGATGTCCTTGATATCGAGGAAGTAGCTCTGCCCCTCCTCGGTCAATAGCAGGGAGCGATTCTTGCGGCGAAACAGCTTGATGCCGAGATACTCCTCCAGCGCCTTGATCTGGTGGCTGATGGCTGCCTGGGTCACGAACAGCTCTTCTGCTGCGCGGGTAAAGCTCAAGTGACGAGCCGCGGCTTCAAACGCTTTCAGTGCATTGAGCGGAGGTAAACGACGAGACATGGAATCGGCCGACGATGAATTTTTCTAATGGGGCGCATTATAAATTGTCGGTTGCGGGTCGACCAGTGAATAAACATAATTCGCCACGCAATTCGTTGTCATATGGCTCACACCTTCTCTTCCATGTTGGTTTACATGTGGTTTTTGTGAGTGAGTCGACAGTGATTGTGGTGTTGTGTTTCTTCCTCTGCGGGAAGAAGGGCTAAATCAGGTCGATTTAACCCAGTCTGTCATCTGAATGTGTTTGGCGCCATCCGGTTGGATGGCGCCTTTTTTCTTATCCTCCCCTACACCCGGAACTGGCCCACCAGTTGCTGCTGCTTGTCCGCCAGTTGCGACAGCTCGCGCCCGTTGTCGGCGGAAGTCGCCGCTTCCGCCCGAATGGTATGGCTCACATCGCGAATGTTGCTGACGTTGCGATTGATCTCGTCCGCCACGCCGCTCTGCTCCTGCGCGGCCCTCGCGATCTGCTCATTCATCTGGTGGATGGTGCCGACAGCCTGGATGATCTGCTCCAGCACGCTGACCGACTGCTCCACCTTGGTGAGGGTCAGATCCGCCTGGTGATGACCGGTCAGGATCGCCTTCACCACCGCCTCCGTCCCCGACTGCAACTGGCCGATGAGGTTCTGGATCTCGACGATGGCGTTCTGGGTTCGGCCCGCCAGGTTGCGCACCTCGTCGGCGACCACCGCAAAACCGCGCCCCTGCTCACCGGCTCGGGCCGCCTCGATGGCCGCGTTCAAGGCCAGCAGGTTGGTCTGCTCGGCAATCCCCTGGATCACCACCAGGATGTCGTTGATGTTGTCGCTGTTGGCGGAGAGGTGCTCCACCACTGGTTTGGCATCGCTTATCACCGTCATCAGTCTGGACATGGCCTCCTGGGTCTGCGCCACCACGGACTTGCCCTCCTGGGCCGCCGTGTCGGCTTCATCGGCCGCCGCCACCGCCGCATTGGCATTGCCGGCGACCTGCAGGGCGGTAGCGCTCAACTCTTCAAACGCGGTCGCCACCAGATCCACCTCCTGATACTGGGACTGCATGCCGGCGCTGGTACGGGCTGCCCCTTGCGCCGCCAGGGCCGCACTGGCCCGGGTGCCCGCAACGGTGTCGATCACCTGGCTGATGGTGGATTGCAGCTTGTCCAGGAACTTGTTGAACCACTTGGCCAGCTCGCCTATCTCGTCATCCCTGCGCAGATCGATGCGCTGGGTGAGATCCCCCTCCCCGCTGGCGATGTCCTTGAGGCGTGCCACCACGGCGCGGATGGGCGCCACGATGCGCTGGGCCATCAGCCAGATGCAGAGCAGAGCGAGCGCCGAAATCCCGCCACCTATCGTGAGCTGGGTGGCCACGCTGCGCTGGGCCTGCTCCTCAAGCTCCCCTTGCAGTTGCAGGGCCGAGGCGAGCACCACGGCGCGGGGCAGCTCGATATAGATGCCCCACTTGCGATCCGTACCGCGCATGCTGACCGGCACGAAGGTCTGCAACAGTGCGCCATCCGGGCTCCAGCGCGTCACCACATCTCCCTTGGTCAGCCACCCCTTGAGATCCTGCGCAAGCCCTTGCTGCTCCAGCAGATTGCCAAGGGCGACCGGGAACCCTTCCACGCCGGCCACCCGCCCTTCACTGCTGAGCAGGAGCACCTTGCCCTGCCCCTTGTAGAGGGTCCGGCCCATCTCTTCCACCAGGCTCTGCAGGGTCCCCAGGGAGATGTCGACCCCCACCATGCCAAGCAGGGAGCCCTGGTCCAGCAACGGCACGGTCACCGAGGTCATCAACACCTGCTGGGTCCCCACCTCGTCCACATAGGGTTCGAGCAGACAGAGCGCCTTGCTGCGGATGCTGCAACTGTACCAGTCGTTCTCAAGGCCGCCGTGTCCGGAGGGCTTGTCGTTGGCCAGCATCGCCTCGTCCATCACCTCCAGACTGACCTTGCCGTCGACCCTAGCCCAATAGCTGGAAAAACGCCCCTTGTCGTTGGCGCCAAGCGCCGTCGACCCCTGATAGTTGTCATCCTCCCCGTCGAGCTGGTTGGGTTCGAATACCGCATAGACACCGAGCAGGTTCGCTGACGACTCCGCCGCATCCTGCAACTGTTGGTTGACGGCATTGCGCAGCGCCTCGGAGTGAACGAAGTTGTCGGCAGCGTTCTTGCGCTGGAACAGAATGCCCTCGGCAAGCAGGGTCGCCCTGAAGTAAGCCTCATCGAGGTAGCTGGTCACCCGGGCTGCCTGGGTCGCCCCCATGGCCTGCATCCAGTTTTCTGCCGCGTGCTGCCCCTCCAAGGTGGTGGAGGTTAGCACCTGCTCCTGCATGCGGGCCGCGTTGAAAAGAGAAGAAGCCACCAGCGCGACGGCACTGGCCAGCAGACAGCAACCGGCGATCAGGGTGATCCGTCCCTGAACAGAAAGAGAACTCATGCCACTATTTCCTAACGTCTACAGATGTGAACACTGTATCGGTTTTGGATACAAAAACTTAACTAAATCAGCAGAAATCCAGGCTTAATTGATTGATTTCACCCTCTCCGGGCAAACCAACGACCAGACCGAGCAGGCGAATGGGCTTTCCTTGAGCCCGTTGCAGTCCCTCGTGCAGCAGATCGTGGAAGCGGGCCGCCTGATAACTCCCCTTGCGATAAACGGTGGTCTGGTGAAAATCGGCAAACTTCAGCTTGATCCCCTGCCCCATCAGCATCTCCGCAGAGCAGGCCTTGGCAAAACGCTGCTCCAGCTCGGGAATGAGCCGGCTGAGCACCTGCCAGCAGGCGTCCTCGTCCAGCACATCGCTGGCGAGCGTCGTCTCTACGCCGATGCTCTTGCGCACCCGCCTGGCCTGCACCGGCTGATCGTCATGCCCCCAGATGCGGCCGGCCAGCATCTCCCCGAGCTTGCCGAAACGGGCGATCAGCTCCTCGTTGCCGAGCTGACGGGCATCTTCGCACGAATACATCCCGAGGGACTCCAGCCGCTCTGCCGTCTTGCGGCCGATGCCGGGCAACTTGCCAAGGGGGAGCTGACGCACGAACTCGTCCACCTCCTGGGGGCGGATGACGAACAGGCCATCAGGCTTGCGCTGCTCGGAGGCGAGCTTGGCCAGAAACTTGTTCGGCGCCACACCGGCCGAGGCAGTCAGCCCAAGCTCGGCGCTGATGGCGGCGCGGATCTCCGCCGCCATCAGGGTGGCGCTGCCACCGCAGCGGGGACTCTGGGTCACGTCGAGATAGGCTTCATCGAGGGAGAGCGGCTCCACCTGCTCGGTGTAGCGTAGGAAGATGGCGCGCAACTGGCGCGAAGTTTCTTTGTAGACGGCCATCCGCCCGGGGATCAGCACCAATGGCGGACAGAGCTTTCTGGCCAGGGCGCTCGGCATGGCGGAGCGCACTCCGAAGCGGCGCGCCACGTAGTTGCAGGTGGAGATGACCCCGCGTCGGTCGGCGGCGCCACCAATGGCGAGGGGCACCTCCCTGAGGGCCGGGTTGTCCCGCATCTCCACCGCGGCGAAGAAGCAGTCCATGTCGATGTGAATGATCTTGCGCATGGCCGTGTCTGTTGCTGTGTCGACCGCCTCCCGAACAGATCATAGGGATAGACCCTGGGCATCCGGCGAGGAGACATGTCGAACGCCAAAAATACTGTATGGATAACCAGTTGGACGTTCCATGCTACCCCACCCCTGTCATTTCTGCCAGTCTGCACGCGGGCGCGGCGGCATAGACTCTCAAGGCCACATCCACACGAGACTCAAGGAGGAGAAGCATGAGCATCATCCGGGCGGGGCTCTGCCTGCTGCTGTTGCCGCTAGCCACCATGGCCAAGGATCACCCGACAGCCGAATGCAGCTGGCTGTACAAGCGCATCGAGATACTGGAAACCGCCATCAGGCAGGGGGATGAACTGGGCACCAGGGAGGAGCTGGCAAAGCGAAAGAAAGAGTTCAAGGCAAAGGCATGCAGCCAATATGACTACTGACCCCATGCCACATAAAAAAACGAGCCGACCCAGGGGTCGGCTCGTTTCGTTGCAAGGCTGCCTTCAGAGCGATATCCACCGTTAGATGATGCGGTTGTCCACCAGCATCTTGCGACGGGCCTCTTCTTTGGCCATCTTCTTCTTGCGGTTGTCACAAGGCTCGGGGCAGTCGCACTCCTTCTCGATCCCGATGGAACCCAGGCCGCCACAGGAGCCGGAGATGGACTTGCGCTGGAAAATGTAGCCGATGGCCATGGCCACCACGACCATCAGAAACACCCCGAAGGTGATCAGAAAGATCTGCATGTAGTTACCCCTTACTTCTTGACCAGATATGGTTTGAAGGCATCCGAATAGGCCTCTTCGAACCCGTCATCCGTCTTGGTGATGGTGAAGATGGCCAGCCCCCGTTCCTTGGCATAGGCCAGGCTCTTCTCCGGCCCCATGACCATGAACACGGTCGCCAACCCGTCTGCAGTCATGCAGGAGGGGTGGATGACGGTCACCGACACCAGGCGGTGCTGGATGGGCTTGCCCGTCAGCGGATCCATGGTGTGGGAGAAGCGCTTGCCGTCCAGCTCGTAATAGTTGCGGTACTCGCCCGAGGTGGCCACCCCGTTGTCACCGGGCAGGATCACCTCCTGTACGGAACCGGCATTGACGGTCGGCTTCTCGATGGCGACACGCCAGGGATGCCCCTTGCCGTTGACGCCGTTGATGCGCAGCTCGCCGCCGATCTCCACCAGATAGTTGCGCGCCCCCTGGGACTCCAGGTACTCGGCCACCTTGTCCACGCCAAACCCCTTGGCAATGGCAGAGAGATCCACGTAGAGGTCCGGGATGTCCTTTTGCAGGGTATCGGCATCGGCAGAGGTTATCACATGCAGATTGCCAAGGCCCGTCTTCTGCCGGGTCTGGGCGATCAGCTCGTCGGACGGCACCTTGGTCGGTCTGGCATCCGGCCCAAAGCCCCACAGATTGACCAGAGGACCGACGGTGACGTCCAGCGCCCCGCGGCTCTCGCGGCCAATGTGAATGGCCTCGGTCACCACCCGCGCGGTATCGCGGGAAACCACCACAGGGGTATTGCTCTTGTGCTGGTTGAAGCGTGACAGCTCGGAATCCGGGCGATAGGTCGACATCTGATCGTTGACCCGCTCCAGCAAGACGTCGACCTCGGCTTGCAGCCTGGCGGCATCTTGAACGGCGCTATCTGCCACCTTGATGGAGTAGTAGGTACCCATGGTGCTGCCGGTGATGTGGATCTCCGGCTTGGATTGGACCGTTTCCTGACCGCACCCAGTCAAGAAAAAGGCTAGCCCGAAGGCTAGCCAGGTCTTTACAACGCTGTGCATGGATTAACCACCGAAGTCATCCAGCAGGATGTTCTCGTCTTCAACACCGAGGTTTTTCAGCATGTTGATGACGGCGGCGTTCATCACGGGAGGCCCGCACATGTAGAACTCGCAATCCTCAGGCGCCTCGTGGTTCTTGAGGTAGTTCTCGAACAACACGTTGTGGATGAAGCCGGTGTAGCCATCCCAGTTGTCTTCCGGTTGCGGATCGGACAGGGCGACGTGCCACTGGAAGTTGTCGTTCTCGGCCTGCAGCATGTCGAAGTCTTCGACATAGAACATCTCGCGCTTGGAACGGGCACCGTACCAGAAGCTCATCTTGCGCTTGGTCTTCAGACGGCGCAGCTGGTCGAAGATGTGGGAGCGCATCGGCGCCATACCCGCACCACCACCGACGAACACCATTTCGGCGTCGGTGTCCTTGGCGAAGAACTCGCCGAACGGACCGGAGATGGTCACCTTGTCACCGGCCTTCAGGCTGAAGATGTAGGAAGACATCTGGCCGGGAGGGGCAGTCCAGTTGCTGGGCGGCGGGGTTGCGATCCGCACGTTCAGCATGATGATGCCGAACTCTTCCGGATAGTTCGCCATGGAGTAGGCACGGATGATCGGCTCGTTGACCTTGGACTCCAGCTCGAAGATCTTGAAGCGATCCCAGTCGCCACGATACTCCTCGGGAATATCGAAGTTCTTGTACTGCACGTGGTGGGCAGGCGCTTCGATCTGGATATAACCACCGGCGCGGAACGGCACGCTCTCGCCATCGGGGATCTGCAGCTTGAGCTCCTTGATGAAGGTGGCCTTGTTGTCATTGGAGATGACGGTACAGTCCCACTTCTTCACGCCGAAGATCTCTTCCGGCAGCTCGATGTCCATGTCGGAACGGACGGTGACCTGACAGGCCAGACGCTCGCCATGACGGGCTTCGCCCTTGCTGATGTGATCCAGCTCGGTCGGCAGGATGTCGCCGCCGCCGGATTTCACACGCACCTTGCACTGACCACAGGAGCCACCGCCACCACAGGCGGAGGAGACGAAGATACCACTGCCGGCGAGCACGCCAAGCAGCTTGCCACCCGCCGGGCTGGTCACAGCCTTGGCCGGGTCGCCGTTGATGCTGATTGTCACGTCACCGGCGGTCACCAGCTTGGACTTGGCGAACAGAATGACTGCCACCAAGGCCAGCAGGATCACGGTGAACATGACCACACCCAGAATAATTTCCATCTATATTTCCTTTCCGATTACAGGGAAATACCAGAGAAGGACATGAAGCCCAGCGCCATCAGACCCGCGGTGATGAAGGTGATGCCAAGGCCACGCAGGCCTTCGGGAACATCGGAATATTTCATCTTCTCGCGGATCCCTGCCATCGCGACGATGGCCAGCATCCAGCCTGCACCCGAACCCACGCCATAGACCACGGACTCAACGAAGTTGTAGTCACGCTGCACCATGAAGGAGACACCACCGAAGATGGCGCAGTTCACGGTGATGAGCGGCAGGAAGATACCGAGGGCGTTGTAGAGGGCCGGGAAGTACTTGTCCAGCGCCATCTCCAGGATCTGCACCAGGGCCGCGATCACCCCGATGAAGGTGATGAAGCTCAGGAAACTCAGATCCAGACCGGATACCAGGGCACCGTCTTTGAGCACGTAGTTGTAGATCAGGTTGTTGGCCGGGACGGCAACGGTCTGAACCACGATAACGGCAATCCCCAGGCCCATGGCGGTCTTGACCTTCTTGGACACCGCCAGGAAGGTACACATCCCCAGGAAGAAGGAGAGCGCCAGGTTCTCGATGAAGATCGAGCGAATCAACAGACTGATATAGTGTTCCATACCTTAATCCTTCGCCTCCACCTGCTTGGGATCCTTGGTGCGCACGCCCCAGATGATCAGACCAATGATGAAGAACGCACTCGGCGGCAGCAGCAGCAGGCCGTTGGGCACATACCAGCCACCATTGTTCACCAGCGGCAGCAGCTCGATGCCGAACCAGGTGCCGGAACCCAGGATCTCGCGCACGGTGGCCACGGTCAGCAGCACGGCGCCATAACCCAGACCGTTGCCAATACCGTCCAGGAAGGAGGGCAGCGGGGCACTCTTCATGGCGTAGGCTTCGGCACGACCCATCACGATACAGTTGGTGATGATGAGGCCGACGAACACCGACAGCTGCTTGGAGATGTCGTAGGCATACGCCTTGAGCACCTGGTCAACCACGATAACCAGCGAGGCAATCACCGCCATCTGGGCGATGATCCGCACGCTGTTCGGGATCTGGTTGCGGATCAGAGAGATGAACAGGTTGGAGAAGGCGGTGACCGCGGTAACGGCCAGCGTCATCACGAACGCCGTCTTCATCTGGCTGGTAACGGCCAGCGCGGAACAGACACCCAGCACCTGCAGTGCGATGGGGTTGTTGCCGAGCACAGGCGTCAACAGCAACTTTTTCATTTCGCTCTTGTCAGCCATTGTTGATTTCTCCTGCACGTACCTTGGCCAGGAAGGGACCGAAGCCCTTGGGGCCCATCCAGAAGTCGAAGGTGTGCTGTACACCATTACCGGTCAGGGTTGCACCAGACAGGCCGTCGATTTCATGCTCGGAACCAGCCGGAGCATGGCCCTTGATCACCCGCAGCGCAGGCTGACCGTTCTGGTCGAACAGCTTCTTGCCGACGAACAGCTCGCGCCAGGCCGGGTTCTCGATCTCGCCACCCAGACCCGGGGTTTCACCATGGTCATAGTAGGTGATGCCCTTGATGGTCTGACCGTCGGCCGCGACCGCTACGAAGGCATACATGGTGGACCACAGACCCTGGCCGTAGATCGGCAGGATGATGTTGTCCACCTTGCCTTCGGCATCTTTCGCGAAGAACACGGGAACCAGCTTGGAGATTTGACGCAGGCCGGCCTTGTCGTCGGCCGGGGCCAGACGGATGCTCTTGGCCGGATCCTTGGCGGCAACCTTGGTGTCGAAGTTGTCGGCGTCGCCGTCAACGAACTCACCAGTGGTCAGATCCACCAGACGCGCTTCAATCTTGTCGCCATAGAGCTGGGCCAGGTCACGCTTGGCCACGGCGCTGATGTCGACGCCGGCGACGGACAGGATGTTGCTTTGCTTGTCCAGTGCCTTGTTTTCCAGCTGGGCCGGACGCAGACCCACGGCAGCCACGGAGACCACGATGGAGCAGACCAGACACAGACCGGTCACTACGGCGAGGGTGCCGGTAGTAGAGTCTTTATTAAACGCCACGTGCGATCCTCCGCTTGATGTTCGCCTGCGCCACGAAATGATCAAACAAGGGGGCAAACAGGTTGGCGAACAGAATGGCCAGCATCATGCCTTCCGGGAATGCAGGGTTCACTACCCGGATCAGCACCACCATCACGCCGATCAGGGCGCCATACCACCACTTGCCCTTGTTGGTGAAGGCAGCGGAGACGGGGTCGGTCGCCATGAAGGCCATGCCGAACGCGAAGCCACCCAACACCAGGTGCCAGTGCCACGGCATGCTGAACATGGGGTTGGTATCGGAACCGATGACGTTGAACAGCAGGGAGGTCGCGACCATGCCGACCATGACGCCGGCGATGATGCGCCAGGAGGCGATGCGCATGTAGACGATCATGGCTGCGCCGATGAGGATCATCAGGGTGGAAACTTCACCGATGGAACCGGGCAGGTTGCCAAGGAAGGCATCCATCCAGCTGATGGCTTCACCGGTGGCACCGTTGATCAGCGCCATCTGGCCGCCCTGGGCCCACTGGCTCAGTGCGGTTGCGCCGGAGAAGCCGTCAACGGCAACCCAGACCGCATCACCGGAGATTTGACCCGGGTAGGCGAAGAACAGGAAGGCACGACCCGCCAACGCCGGGTTCAGGAAGTTTTTGCCGGTGCCACCGAACACTTCCTTGGCCAGCACCACACCGAAGGTGATACCCAGGGCAGCTTGCCACAGGGGCAGCTCGGGCGGCACGATCAGGGCGAACAGGATGGAGGTCACGAAGAAGCCTTCGTTGATCTCGTGCTTGCGCACCATGGCGAACAACACTTCCCAGAAACCACCGACGATGAAGACGGTGATGTAGATCGGGAAGAAGTGCGCCGCACCGATCAGCATCTTGCTGCCGATGCCGGCGACGGCCGGATCCAGCGAGGCACCGAACAGGGTGGCCAGGGCGTATTGCCAGGAATCGGCACCGGCCGCGCTGCCCATGTGGGCGATGGCGGCGATGGACTGGTTGCCGACGTTGTACATGCCCCAGAACATGGCCGGGAACACGGCCAGCCACACCATGATCATCATGCGCTTCAGATCGATCGCATCACGGACGTGGGCGGCATTGCGGGTCACGGAACCCGGGGTATAAAACAGGGTGTACGCCGCTTCGAACAGGGCATAGTACTTGGCGTACTTGCCACCCGGCTCGAAGTGATGTTCCATATTTTCAAGAAGTTGCTTGAAACTCATCGCTTAACCTTCCAGTTCGATCTTGGTCAGGCACTCACGCAAGACGGGGCCGTACTCTGTCTTGCCGGGGCAGACGAAGGTACAGAGCGCCAAATCTTCCTCATCCAGCTCCAGGCAGCCGAGCGCCTGCGCGCTGTCGGTGTCACCGGAGATCAGATCCCGCAGCAGCAGGGTCGGCAGGATGTCGAGCGGCATCACACGCTCATAGTTGCCGATAGGCACCATGGAGCGATCACTACCGTTGGTGGTGGTAGTGAAGTTGATGAGTTTGCCCTTCATCAGGTGAGAGAGGGTGGTACGGGTGATGGAGAACTTGTTGGCACTGGGTTTGACCCAGCCCATGAACTCTTTCTCACGGCCTTCGCCCAGCACGCTCACCTGGTTGTGGAAGCGACCCAGATAGTCATGGACCCCTTCGGCCTTGGCACCGCTCAGCAGGGAACCGGAGATGATGCGGTTTTCGTCCGCACGCAGCTCGTTGTTGGTCAGCTGGCTGAGGCTGGCACCCAGACGGGTACGCAGCAGACGCGGCTTGATGACGTTCGGGCCAGCCAGGGAGATCACCTTGTCGGTGAAGATCTGGCCGGTGGTGAACAGCTTGCCGTAAGCGATCACGTCCTGATAGTTGATGTGCCACTGCACCTTGTTGGCACCGACCGGATCCAGGAAGTGGATGTGGGTGCCCGGCAGACCGGCGGGATGCGGACCGACGAACACGGCTTCCTTGACCTGGGCCAGGGAGGAGTGCGGCAGGCTGGCTTCGCCCTTGCAGACGTGGACGGTACCATCGGTCAGGCGGGTCAGCACGGCCAGACCGTCGAGGAAGGCCTGGGCCTGTTCCTTGATGATCAGCTCCGCACTGGCGGCCAGCGGGTTGGTGTCCATGGCGGTGACGAAGATGGCGCGCGGGGTGGAACCCACGGCCGGCACCTTGCTGAACGGGCGGGTACGCAGCGCGGTCCATTGGCCTGATGCGACCAGGATCTCCTGCACCTTGCTACGCTCGAGCTGTGCCAGCTCGGCGGAGGCAAAATGCTCAAAGGTCACCTGCTCGTCGGACCCATCGATGTCGATGACGACGGACTGGAGAACACGCTTGGCACCACGGTTGATCTCAGAAACCACACCGGTGGCAGGGGCCGTGAATTTAACGCCGGGATTCTTCTTATCTTCGAAGAGCTCCTGACCTTTAATGACGCGATCACCTACTTTGACAAACATAGTAGGACGCATCCCCACGAACTCTTCGCCGAGTGTAGCAACACGGGTGATGGCCGGGCCATCGTAGATTACTTGCTCCGGAGCACCCAGCACGGGGATGTCCAGTCCTCTTTTAATTGTAATCATACTCACTTGCACTACCGTTAAGGGAAGACAGGTTGGTTAGCGCCGAGAAATACATCACGACGAGTTGTTGAATGAGCCCGTCAACATCGCGGAAAGCTGTCGAAGAAATAAACAAATCAGCAACATACAGGATCATTCAAAAGCGCCTGAGTTTACCACCTTAGGCGAGTTAGCCGCCACGCCAAATGGGGAAAATCCCCGCCCTATCACAAAATTAACCTTCACTGAATATTTCGCGCACGTCCTTGCAAGCCGTGGTTTTAAAGGACTTTTCGCAAAACTAACCATATAGAGGTATTTTTCAGGCGTAAGGAAAAGGATTAGAAAAAATAATGCTACACCCCTCATCCCTGGCGGCACACCATTCGTGATAGCGCTGTTAATGGCCCGAGGAAGGCACCATCAGAAGGTCCAACGGCTCACGCAAAGGGGGATTTGCTGACGCAACCCGGCGTCTTTGGCGCCTGCTCCCTGGCCTGCCACTCGGATTCGGTATAGGTATGCAGCGCCAATGCATGAATGGCTCCCGCCAGCTCGTCGGCCAGCACCCCGTTCACCTGACGATGGCGACCCAGCAAACGCTGTCCCTCAAACGCCTGGCTCACCACGATTACCTTGAAGTGGCTTTCGGAGCCCGGTGCCACCCTGTGCATGTAGCTTTCATTGATCACTTCCAGGTGGCTCGGGGAGAGCGCGGCGGCCAGCTTGGCCTCTATCTGTTGTTGCATGCTCACGGTAAGGACTCCTCGTTGAATATCTGGCCATTGTAGCCAGGGTTGTGCGCCCGATGCATCAGGTACGAAGGATCCGCTCGCTCTCGCCGCACCGGACTGGTGAATTTCTCCGCCGCCGCTAGAATAGCGCCACTTTCACCGCTGCCGGGCAACACGGGGCAGACGGTCGCCATTCATCAATCACACGTTGGACTCTTGCCTATGCAAACCCTGCTCGACACGGCCCACTGCCGCCTGACCCTGTATCGTTACCCACGGCAGAGCCAGGACCCCCTGCAGGCCTGGGATGCGGCGGACGAGTATCTGATAAGCCACCTTGCCGAATCGCAGCAGGCACCTGACGGCCCCGTCATCATCATGAACGACGGCTTCGGCGCCCTGGCCGGCTACCTGCATGCCCACGCCCCCGTCTGCGTGACCGACTCCCACATCAGCGAGCGGGCCACCCTGGCCAATCTGGCGGAAAACGGGCTGGATCCCCACGCCATCACCCTGCAGGATGCCCTGGCCCCCCTGCCCGATGCCCCCGCCCTGGTGGTGATCAAGGTCTCCAAGTATCAGGCGCTGCTGGAGCAGCAACTGCTTGCCCTGCGCGGGGTCGTGACCCCTGCGACCCGCATCATTGCTGCCGGCAAGGCCAAGGACATCCACACCTCCACCCTCAAGCTGTTCGAGAAGTATCTGGGGGAGACCCGCACCTCGCTCGCCTGGAAGAAGGCACGCCTCATTCATTGCACCCCGGCCGCCGAGCGCCCGTCCCTGACCAGTCCCTTCCCGACCGTCTGGCCGCTGGAAGGCACCGACATGCTCATCCACAACCATGCCAACGTGTTCTCGCGCACGAGCCTGGATATCGGCGCCCGCTTCATGCTGGACAACCTGCCCATCCACAGTGCCCGCAGAGTGATCGATCTGGGATGTGGCAATGGCGTGCTCGGGCTCTCCCTGCTCGCGCGGGACAGCGAGGTGGAGGTGACCTTCATCGACGAATCCCGGATGGCGGTGGCGTCCGCACGGCTCAACGTCGAGCACAACCTGCCCGATGCCCTGCCCCGTGCCCACTTCATGGTCAACAACTGTCTCGATGACGTTCCCGTCGGGGCAGCGGACAGGATCCTCTGCAATCCCCCCTTCCATCAGTTGCAGGCGATCACCGATCACATCGCCTGGCAGATGTTCAGCGATGCCCACCGGGTGTTGCCTCGGGGGGGCGAACTCTGGATAGTAGGCAACCGTCATCTGGACTATCACAACAAACTCAAGCGCCTGTTTGGCAACGCACAAGTCGTTGCGTCGAACAGCAAATTCGTTATTTTGAAAGCCATCAAACGCTAAAGATAAAGCTAAAGGAAACCCATGATGAAAAAGTCACTCTTGCTGCTGGCCGCTCTGGTATTGGGCGGTTGTGCTACTCACTGGCCCGAGAGCGCCCTGCTCAACCCGCAAGTCATCCCCTCCAACCAGCAGTACTACTCCGGCAACCGCATCACCATGGAAGGGGTGGACAAACGTGAAGCCGCCTATGTTTTCTCCATCAAGAAAAAAGAGAAGGCCCCTGTGCTGGTGAACAGCAGTCAGCCTCTCAACAGCCTGCTGGCTGAAAAACTGGCGGAAGGGCTGCGCAGCCAGGGCCTGGAAGTGGGCAACAGCGGCACCACCAACCTGACGCTGGCCATCTCCACTGCCGCCGTCACCGTGGAAGAGAAGACCTTCACCTATGTCACCAAGTCCCGCGTCAGCCTGCAGGTGATTGCCGACTTCCAGGGCAGCAAGCTGACCAAGCAGTTCAACATGTCCTCCAGCAAGGAGGGCCCGGGCGAACCGAGCATGGCCGATCTGGAATCCACTCTGAACCAGCAGCTGGGCAGCGTGCTGCAGCAGATCATGGCCGACGAGGCACTGCGCGGTTATCTCAAGGGCCAGCCGAGCTGAGCGAGGACATATAAATGAAGAAACTCTGGTTACTGGTCACCCTGATCGCCCCCCTGGCTTTTGCCGGTCAAAAAGTCCAGATGGAGACCAACCATGGCACCATCGTCGTGGAGCTGGCCCCCAAACAGGCGCCCCAGACCGTGAAGAACTTCCTGCGCTACGTGGCAGACGGCAGCTATGACGGTAGCCTGTTCCACCGGGTGATCCAGAACTTCGTGGTGCAGGGTGGGGGCTACAACCAGCAGTTCCAGCCCCTGCCGACCTTCGATCCCGTGGTCAACGAGTCCAGAGGCGGCCTGCCCAACAAGCGCGGCACCATCGCCATGGCCCGCACCCAGGCGGTCGACAGCGCCACTCGCCAGTTCTATTTCAATCTGGTGGACAACGACAACCTCAACGCCAATGCCGGCGCCGGTTACACCGTGTTCGGCCAGGTCGTGAAGGGGATGGAGGTGCTGGACAAACTGGCCCAGGTCCAGACCGGCTACAGCTCCATCCTGCGTGCCAACGACGTCCCCACCAGCCCCATCATCCTGAAGAAAGTGGTGCTGCTCGCGGACAAATAACGCGGCCCGGATCACATTCCACCGCGTCCCTGAACGGGTCACCAATCTCTTTTTCTATACTCTGCTCCCCGATGTGTGCCACGCATCGGGGAGCAGAACCAGAAGGAGGAGCCGGTGACCTGTCATGATTACATAACCCAACACGCCGGCCCGCTGGCCCAGGCGGTTCGCCATTTTCTGGCACGCAAGATTCCCTATCAACAGCTGGAAGACTTGAGTTGGCAGCTCCTCTCCCATTGGCAGGCGCTCTGCGTGATCCCCATGGACAAAGCCCCCGCCAACGAGCAGGAAGGGGTGTTCTGGCATCTGCTTCACAGCCTGCACCTGTGGGATGAGCAGCGCCTCCTCTGTGATGACGCCCTGCGTCTGCAACTCATGGCATGCGCCAATTTTCTCGCCGACGGGGGCCCCTGCCCGCACCACTGCATCGGCTCGCGCCCCTGAAACCTGCCGCCCGCCACTCGGCTTGCCTTGGCTACGCCTGCCGAACCTGACAAAATGACCCCCTTTTCCCAGAGGAGTCAGGCTGTTGAACAATCTCCGCCCGCCCAGTCACACACCGGGCCGCGCCACCCGCTGGCGAGATGCCCTCGCCGTCTATCTGGAAGCGCGGGTACTCATCCTGTTTGCCATGGGATTCTCCTCCGGCCTGCCTTTGCTGCTGGTCTTTGGCACCCTCTCGTTCTGGCTGCGCGAGGCGGATGTCAGCCTGACCGACATCGGCTACATGAGCTGGGTAGCGCTGGCCTACGGTTTCAAGTGGCTGTGGTCGCCCCTGGTGGATCGGCTGCCCCTGCCCCTGCTGTCACGGCTGCTTGGGCGGCGACGCAGCTGGATGCTGTTCTCCCAGGTGCTGATCGCCCTCTCCCTGGTGGGGATGGCCTATTGCGATCCCAAGACCCAGCTCGCCCAGCTGGCCCTCTTCGCCCTGCTGGTTGCCTTCTCCTCTGCCACCCAGGACATCGTCATCGACGCCTATCGCATCGAATCTGCTCCCGAGCGGCTGCAGGCGGCCATGGCCGCTTCCTATATGACGGGGTATCGACTCGCCATGATCATGGCGGGAGCGGGGGCACTGGCGCTGGCGGCCTGGCTCGGCAGCAACAGCGGCTATGACTATCGCGGCTGGCAGCTCACCTATCTGCTGATGGGAGGGCTGATGTCTCTTGGCATCCTCACCACCCTGATGAGCCACGAGCCGCAGATCGATCTCAAGAGTCAGGACGAGCAGCAGATGGCGCGCAAGGCCACCCTGCTGGCACGGGGTTGGTCACCCACGCTGGCCGGGCTGGGGGCCTGGACCTACGAGGCCATCTGGTGTCCCTTCGCCGACTTCTTCCGCCGCTATGGCTCCTCGGCCCTGCTGATCCTGGGGCTTATCGCCTGCTATCGCATCTCGGACGTGGTGATGGGGGTGATGTCCAACAGCTTCTATGTGGATCTGCAGTTCAGCAAGACGGAAGTGGCCACCATCACCAAGGTCTATGGCGTCATCATGACGCTGGTGGGGGCCGCGCTCGGGGGCGTGCTGGTGATGCGCTTTGGCACCCTGCGCATCCTGTTCCTCGGCGCCGTGCTGACCGCCAGCACCAACCTGCTGTTCGCTCTCCTCAACGAAGTGGGCCACAACCTGGAGCTGCTGACTCTGATCATCTCGCTGGACAACCTCAGCGCCGGCATCGCCACGGCTGCGTTTGTAACCTATCTATCGAGCCTCACCAACGTCGCCTTCTCCGCCACCCAGTACGCCCTGTTCAGCTCCATCATGCTATTGCTGCCCAAGTTGCTGGCGGGGTTTTCCGGTCGCGTGGTGGAGCAGATCGGCTACAGCCACTTCTTCATCGGCACCAGTCTGCTCGGCATTCCGGTGATGATCCTGATCATCATGGTTGCCAAACGAGGCAGAGCCTTGTCACCACAAACGCACAAATAGCAAGCGTTTGCGCATTTTAGGGGGTGATTAGATTCACAAATCCTGACAAAGTTCCCTGGTGCTTGTTTATCCGCTGAATTTATTTGGCTAGAATCCCTTCCGCTCCTTGTGGGCAGGCTACGGAAAACCTCAACTAACGCACAAGAGACCAATAAAATGGCCAAATTTACCAAGACTCTGATCGCTGCCGGTCTGCTGGCTGCCTCCGCCACTCCGGCCTTCGCTGCCGACTACAGCGGCGACATCCACAAGAACGACTACAAGTGGTTCCAGTTCAACGTGATGCACACCATCGACCAGCTGCCCTACGCAGAGTCCGAAGGTGGTTACAACGATACCTACTTCGAAATGGAGTTTGGTGGCCGTTCCGGTATCTTCGATCTGTACGGTTACGTCGACGTATTCGACATCTTCCAGAACCGTCACGACGACAAGCACAACCAGGACAACCTGTTCATCAAATTTGCACCGCGCATCTCCATCGATGCCATGACCGGCAAAGATCTCTCCTTCGGCCCGGTGCAGGAAGTCTACATCGCCAACCTGATCAACGTCGGTGGTCCGGATGGTCTGTTTGAAGCCATGACCGGTCTGGGGGCAGACGTCATGGTGCCCTGGTTCGGCAAAATGGGCATGAACCTGTATGCCCGTCACGTCAATGAAGGCGGTGGCGAGCAGGGCTGGAACGGCTATCAGTTCTCCATGAACTGGTTCAAGCCTTTCTACACCTTCTCCAACGGCAGCTTCGTAGCCTATCAGGGTTACCTGGATCACCTGTTTGATGCCAAGGACACTTCCACCGACGGTACCGCCATGTTCAACGGCCTGTACTGGCACTCCGACCGCTACGCCGTCGGTTACGGTCTGAAGTACTTCAACGACATCTACGGCATCCAGAACGGTTCCTACGGTCTGAAGACCACTGGTTTCGGCCACTACTTCTCCGTGACCTACAAGTTCTAATCGAACTCGTCACACGGACACAAAAAACCGGAGCAGCTGCTCCGGTTTTTTTTATGCCCTCATGCTGGCAGTGGGGGGAGAGCCGCGCCCTCCCCGTTCGCCATCAATCGCGGAAGTTCTGGAACTGCATCGGCTGGCCCAGTTCGGCGCCACGCACCAGCGCCATGGTCTCTTGCAGATCGTCGCGCTTCTTGCCGGTGACCCGCACCTCGTCGCCCTGGATGGCGGCCTGCACCTTGATCTTGGAATCCTTGATGAGCTTCACCAGCTTCTTGGCCACTTCCTTGTCGATCCCCTGCTTGAACTTCACGGTCAGGTGGAAACGCTTGCCGGAGTGGACGCTGTCACCCACATCCATGGAACTGTTCTCGATCTGGCGCTTGAGCAGGGCGCCGCGCAGGATCTCGACCATCTGCTTGAGCTGGAAATCGGCATCGGCTTCCAGCTTCACTTCTTCCTTGTTCAATTCGAAGCTGGCTTCCACACCACGAAAATCGAAACGGGTCGCCAGTTCACGGTTGGCGTTATCAACGGCGTTCAACACCTCGTTCATTTTGACTTCAGAGACAATATCGAATGACGGCATAGCCGGGCTCCTCATGCTGTACTTCAGGTTGTGCTGACAGGTGGGCAAATCTACCAGAAAACGGGCAAAATTGCTGATTTCGATGGGATTGCTCTGCTAGAATCCCCTGCGCACAGGAATGGTGAGACCCGTTAGAACCCGTTCAGGAGCAGTCGCGAGAGGTCCGACACTCGGTGAAGTGCAGCCCAGGCACCCGTATGGTCATGCATACATGAGGCTCCCTGGCTGCGCATGAGCCTTGAGCACGACCCGGCAACCAGCTCATACCGGTTCCAGGTATTCACCAAGCGACATCTTCCCTTATCCCGGGTTGGCGGTTGACAGGATGGCAGCCCTTCCCATGATCGAGCCTCTTCATGCCAAGCGGATTACGCGACAACAACCTGAAAACACGCCGTCACCCTGTCTCTCCCGAGTGGACCTTGCTGGGCTGCGGCGCCCTGGGCGGCGTCTTCGCCTCCCTGTTGACCCAAAGCGGCCAAGCAACCCGCCTCCTGCTGCGCGAGCGCCATCGTGCCACCTTGCACCCCGGCGTCGACTTTACCTCCCTTGAGGGGCATACCCAGCTCCTGGCCATCGAACGCGCCTTCATCGACAAGCCGGGCAGCATCAAACGCCTGCTGGTGATGACCAAAGCGGGGCAGGTGATATCGGCCCTCACTCCTCTGGTCGGGCAACTGGCGGCAGGAGTGCCCATCGTGCTGCTGCACAACGGCATGGGGATCGCCGATCAGGTGGTCGCACTCTTCCCCGACAATCCGGTGATCGCCGGCGTCACCAGCCATGGCGCCATGCAGAGCGGCCACTTCGTGTTCCGCCACACCGGCAAGGGGGAGACCTGGCTGGGCCCAATCAACGAAGCGGCCCGTGCCCATGCCCACCTCGCCGACGAGCTGGCCAGCGCCCTGGGTCAGGCCGGTTGGGATGAGCAGATCCTGACACGCCAGTGGCAGAAACTCGCCGTCAACTGCGCCATCAATCCCCTCACCGCGCTCTACAAGCTCAAGAACGGCGAATTGGCCGGTCCGCGTTTTGCCGATGCCCTGCAGCAAATCTGCGTGGAAGTGGCTGATGTCATGCGGGCAGAAGGTCAGCCTACCGGCAGCGAAGAGCTGTTGCGCCGTGTCATGATGGTGGTGGAGCTCACCGCCGACAATTACTCTTCCATGTATCAGGACATGGAACAGGGCCGCGAGACCGAGATCGAAGCCATCACCGGCTTCCTGCTGGGCAAGGCCGCCCTTCACGGTATCGCGGTGCCGGTCAATCAGGGCCTCTATCAGGCCGTCAAAGAGAAGCGCTGAGCAGAGCAGCTGGCAAGCAAGGAGTGCAGGATGAGCGTACTGGTACTGGTGGCCCCCGGGTCGGAAGAGATAGAGACGGTTGCCATCGTCGATACCCTGGTTCGGGGTGGCATCGATGTGGTGCTGGCCTCCTGCTGCCCCACTGGAGCGCGCCAGATCCGAGCCTCTCGCGGGGTGCAACTGGTGGCGGATTGCCATCTCGACGAGCTGACCACCCGTGACTTCGATGCCATGGTCGTACCGGGCGGTCTGCCCGGCAGCGAAGTGATCCGCGACACCCCCCTCGCCATCGACCTGCTACGGGAGCAGGCAGGCCTCGGCCGCTGGCGCGCCGCCATCTGCGCCGCACCCGCCGTGGTACTGCACCATCACGGCTTGCTGGGGGATGCGAGCACCACCTGCCATCCGGGCTTTCAGGCCCGTCTGCCCGCGACACAATTGAGCACGGCGCGGGTCGTGACCGATGAAGCCCATCGCCTGATCACCAGCCAGGGCCCGGGTACCGCCATCGAGTTCGCCCTTGAGATAGTACGGGTACTGCGAGGTGACGAGGCCGCCCGCGCGGTCGCAGGCCCCATGGTGCTGCCCCCCTCACTATCGCCATAACCACATCGGGCACTCCTATGAAAGCGGCAGAGCCCCCTTGCTTGGTCTATGTTGGCTGCTCTTGTGCTAGATAAAACAATCCGGGCTTCCCCGGCCTGGCACCGGCTGTTAACATGCGCCCCTTATGCCTGTTATGTGCTCTGGGGTGGCCGTCACGCCGCCCTGACCCTGCCCTGTGCGGCCTCTGCCGCCTGACTCCGGTTATGCCGACCGGCCGGTTTACCCGACCATCAACAGCCAGTCCAATCCTGTGATCCCCGCCATTCCCCCTGATTTGCGGGCCTGTGGCCAGGGATCCTCAACGAGCGAGAAAATCCCCATGCTGGAACGTGCAAGACAAGAGTGGTTCTCCAACATACGGGGCGATCTGCTGTCAGGCATCGTCGTCGCCCTGGCGCTGATCCCGGAGGCCATCGCCTTCTCCATCATTGCGGGCGTCGACCCCAAGGTCGGCCTCTATGCCTCCTTCTGCATCGCCGTGGTCATCGCCTTCGTCGGCGGTCGTCCCGGCATGATTTCCGCCGCCACCGGCGCCATGGCGCTCCTGATGGTGACCCTGGTCAAGGAACATGGCCTGCAGTATCTGCTGGCGGCCACCCTGCTCACCGGCCTCTTCCAGATAGCGGCGGGCTACCTCAGGCTCGGCAGCCTGATGCGATTCGTCTCCCGCTCCGTGGTGACCGGCTTCGTCAACGCCCTGGCCATCCTTATCTTCATGGCCCAGCTGCCCGAACTCACCAACGTCACCTGGCAGGTCTATGCCATGACCGCGGCCGGGCTTGGCATCATCTATCTGTTCCCGCTTGTTCCCGTGGTGGGCAAACTGCTCCCCTCCCCCCTGCTGTGCATCGTCGTCCTGACGGCGGTGGCCATCACCCTGGGCATCGACATCCGTACCGTGGGCGACATGGGCGAGCTGCCCGATACCCTGCCGGTCTTCCTCTGGCCCGACGTGCCCCTCAATCTGGAGACCCTGTCCATCATCTTCCCCTATTCAGCGGGGCTGGCGGTGGTGGGACTGCTCGAGTCCATGATGACGGCAGCCATCGTCGACGAGATGACCGACACCCCAAGCGATCGCAACCGCGAGTGCAAGGGTCAGGGGATCGCCAACATAGGCGCCGGTCTGCTGGGAGGCATGGCGGGGTGCGCCATGATTGGCCAGTCCGTCATCAACATCAAATCCGGTGGCCGCGGCCGCCTCTCCACCTTCGTGGCGGGGACCCTGCTCATCCTGATGGTGGTCTTCATGGATGAGTGGATCCGTCAGATCCCCATGGCCGCCCTGGTGGCCGTGATGATCATGGTCTCCATCGGCACGTTTTCCTGGGAGTCGGTACGCAACCTGAAGAGCCACCCCCTCTCCACCAACCTGGTGATGGTGACCACTGTCGCCGTGGTGGTCGCGACCCACAACCTGGCACTCGGGGTCTTCGTGGGGGTGCTGCTCGCCTCTCTCTTCTTCGCCCACAAGGTTGCCCGCGTCATGGTGGTCAAGAGCGACAGCGAGCGCAGCGGCGCCGTGCGTACCTATCTGGTGCGGGGCCAGGTCTTCTTTGCCAGCGCCGAGCAGTTCCTGGCCAGTTTCGATTTCAGGGAGGAAGTGGAGAAGGTGGTCATCGACCTGATGCACGCCCACTTCTGGGACATCACCGCCATCACGGCCCTCGACAAGGTGGTCATCAAGTTCCGCCGCGAGGGGAAAGAGGTGGCGGTCATCGGCCTGAACGACGCCAGTGCCACCCTGGTCGATCGCTTTGCCATCCACGACAAACGCCAGGAGGGAGAGCCCCTGCTGGCCGAGCATTGATCCCGGCGCCCCATGAGGGCGCTGCCTGCAAGCCATAAAAAAAGGCGCTGTCCCAATTATGTGTTGGAAGGCTAATCTGGAAGTAGGTCATCACCGCAAGGACCTTCATCATGGATACGCCAGCCTTC